>DAIDHI010000001.1 GCA_027452025.1 Elusimicrobiota bacterium
TGTTCAGGACCAGCTTAAATTGGAGACTTTTGCCGTTGAATTAACTGACAGTTGAAGCGGCGTTGCCCTTCCGTGGGCCGTGATAGAATGGAGGTCGCCATGGAAGTCACAACGTCAGAGACGCCTGCCGTGCCGCAGTCAGCCGAGAAGTTCATCGCCGACGTTCGCCGTAAAACCCGCCGCAAATTCACCTCCGAAGAGAAAATCCGCATCGTGCTGGAAGGCATGAAGCGCGAGATGCCGGTCACCGAGCTCTGCCGCCGCGAAGGCATCCCAACCACGGTCTACTACGGCTGGGTCAAAGAGTTCATGGAGGCCGGGAAAGCCCGGCTCAAGCGCGACACGCTGCGCGACGCGAGCAAGGGCGAAGTCACGCAGCTGCGCCAGGAAAACGAGCGCCTGAAGATCCTGTTGGGCGAGAAAGACCTGGCTATCCAGCTGCTTAAAAAAAGCCTCTAGAACGCCGCCGGAGGCTTCAAATGAAGCCCATCCAGAAGGCAGCGCTGATAGAGGCCGTTGAAGCCCACGGACACGGCCGCGAAAAGCGGCTAGGCGACATCGCCATGCCCGCTTCGACCTACTACGCGTGGCGAAACCGCTACGAAGAAGATGGCAGCAGCGGGCTTGAGCACAAAGGCCGCGGCCGCAAGGCGTGGAACAAGCTCACCCAGCGCGAGGAGGACATGGTGCTCCGGGCGGCGCACAGCCGCCCGGAGCTGTCCGCCCGCCTGCTGGCGATTCATCTTCTCGACGAGGAAGAGCTTTCGATTGGGAAGACGACGGTCTTCAGAATCTTGAAGCGCCACGGCCTGATCACGCCGCGCCCGCAAGACGAGATGCCGGCCGAAAAGCAATGGCGGCACAAAACGACGCGGCCGGACGAGATCTATCAATGCGACGCGACCATGTTCCTGATCCCTGGCTGGGGCCGCTATGAGGCGATCCCGGTGATCGACGATTATTCCCGAAAGCTGCTGGCCATCCCACTGATGCCGGATGAAACCTCAGGCTCGATCGCCATGGCCGTTGAAGAAGCCCTTGAAACAGCCAAGCGCGAGGGTCATAATCCACGGGTCAGGCCGAAGCTGCTCAGCGACAACGGCCCAGGTTTCATCGGTGAGGTCCTGGCGACGTATTTGAAGGTGCATGACATCGGCCACATTTTCGGCGCGCCATATCATCCGCAGACGCAGGGCAAGGTCGAGCGGCTGAATCGGAAGATGAAAGAGGCGATGATCCTGAACGTGAGCTGCTCGCCGGATGAGCTTCAGCGGCAACTGCGGCAATTTCAGCGCATTTACAACGCGACGCCGCACAGCTCGATTTTCAACGTGAGCCCGAATCAGATGTATGCGGGCAGGCTGAAGAAGATCTTGAAGCGCAGGGCGCTCATCAGGCGCAAGACGCTTGAGCGGCGCAGGTCGGAGAACCGCGGAGGGACGACGCTAAACCGTCAGTAAGCAAGTGTCCAGTTTAAGCTGGAACGCTACACAAGATGACGCGCTGGCGGCTCTAAAGCTCAAGGACTTCCGAGACAAACTCGATCAACTCATAATCAAGAGCTCGGAGGATGCGGAAAAGGGACTGGAAGCCGTTAAGAAGGCCGATGGAATCGTTGATAAGGCTCAGGAAAGTGCCGACAAGCTTAAAGAGGAGGCGAAAAACTATGTGCCCCGATGACGATCTTGAAGGGATGGACGAGCTGGCGGAAGGAACCGTCCAGCGGACCGACGCCCAGTTGGCTGATCAAGAGGCCGCAGTCCTCTTGAAGACATCGACCAACCTAGAGACGTTTCGCATTAAGATTGGCAACAGCGCCGACTTCGATCGCCTCATCAGCGCCGTTCAACAGTCCAACCAGAATAATGAGAGCCAGGCCCAGCTCAAGGCTCGGCTCACCCAGTTGGGCTCTGGAGTGTGCGAGGTGGCGAAGAAGGTGGCGGCGCTGGCGGCAAAGGGGATCATCTAGAGACTCCCCAGGGTTATAGAGGCCCATGAAAAATTATGGATCTGTACACGAAGGACGGTAAGCCGTTACAAGTTTCAGGCAATACGGTCTACAGCAGGTCTGGCACCGTTGCTGGTCGCATCAAAGGCGACAAAGTCTATGGGCCGGATGGGCGCTACGTTGGAACGATCAAAAGCGGAAGGCTTGTACATCTTTCGTCGGACAGTGGTCGAGTTAGTTCTCCCTTCTCGGCGGCGAACCGGGCAGGCTCTGCGCGTGCGAATCGAATGGGCTCGGCGATGTGGGGTGATGAGCCGGAAATTCCGGACTGAGGTTGAATCTACTCAGGTCCGCCAACCGGTTCGGAAGTGCCTGAAATCCGTCTGACTCGCGGCCGAAACCTGCCGAGCATCCAAAGATCCCGCCTGTAGTCCGCCAAGTCGGCAAAGCACTCGCGCAAACAGCCGAGGACCCTGGATTGGACCCGGCTCCTCGGCTTTCTGAGCGAGTAATACCGCTGCCGGCCCACCTGTCGATCTGAAACCAGTCCCGTGGCGCGGAGCGCGGCAAGGTGCTGCGAGAGGCTCGACTGCGGCACGTCCAACGCCGCGAGGAGTTCCCCCACCGGCCGTTCCCCCTGCGATAGCAGGTTAAGGATGCGCAGCCGCGTCCGGTCGCTGAGCACGCGAAACGTCCGATCGAGCGATGACATATTAGCGAAGGCTAATATGTTACCATAGAACCTTGTGGTCTGGCATACGGTCCGAAAAAAGTGGCGCAAAACCGCCCGCCATGCTATACTCTCTACAGGACCACAAGGTTGAGTCGTTAAACCGCGTGGTAGCGGAACTGGGCTCTCGACGGAGACGGTCGAAATTGTCGTCGAGATAAACGGCTGATCCTCATAACCTTGAGGTCGCTGGTTCAAATCAGGCCCGCAACTTTTTAGACGTCTTCGAACCCGTAACGAGAAATGTCGGGACCGGCCCTTGGGCGAAAGCCCAGGGGTTTTGTGTTTCCAGGGTCCGCCCCGCCCGGGCGCTTGCGAAATCGGCGCTCGCGTCGGTATGATTCTAGGCGATGTCCGGCAAGATCGTCCTCATTTGGATCGCGGCTTGTTTGACGGCCGTCGGCGCCTTCGGCCAAGGCCGCAAGAGCGTGCCCACGCTCGAGCGCGCCGCCCAAGAGCTCGCGCTCAAGGACCCTCACTTGGCCGAGGTCCTCGGCAAGGCCGTGCTCAACACCAGCCGCCAAGCGTCTTACCAGCGCGACGGCACCGTCTACGTGAAGACGGGCGACATCCACGCGGAGTGGCTGCGCGACTCGAGCGCCCAGGTCAGGCCTTATCTCTTTTACGCCAAGTCGGATCCCGCCGTGGCCCAGTTCGTCAAGGACGTCATCACGCGCCAGGCCCGCTACATGTCCCTGGATCCCTACGCCAATGCTTTTTCCCCCAGGTATCGCGTCGACGAGGAGCGCTACGAGCTCGATTCCCTGTGCTACCCCATCATGCTGGCCTGGGCGTATTGGAAGGTCACGGGCGACGCCACGGTCTTCAATGCCGACGTGGCCAAGGGCTTTGCCCGCGCCCTCCAAGTCATGCAGGACGAGCAAGACCACGCCAAAAGCCCGCGCCACTACCGCAACTGGCACCTGTCCAAAAATCCCGTCGGCTGGACGGGCATGATCTGGTCGGGCTTTCGCCCCTCCGACGACGCCTGCAAATACAATTTCCTGATCCCCTCCGAGATGATGGCCGTCGTGGCCCTGCGCGACCTTCAGGACATCGAAAAGACCGCCCTCACGGACCCGGCCGCCGCCGCGCGGGCGGGGAAGCTGGCCGGCCAGGTGCAAGCCGGCATCGAGCGCTACGGCATCGTCGACACGCCCGACTTCGGCCGCATCTACGCCTACGAAGTGGATGGGCTCGGCCGCTACGCGCTCATGGACGACGCCAACATCCCGAGCCTTCTTTCCGCCCCGTATCTCGGCTATCTCAAGCCCGACGATCCCGTCTATCTCAACACGAGGCGGTTCTTGCTTTCGTCCAAGGACCCCTACTTCTACAGCGGCAAATACGCCTCCGGCATCGGCTCTCCCCACACGCGCCGGGGCTACGTGTGGCCGCTGTCGCTTTTGGCGCAGGACCTCACCTCGCGAAGCGCCCAGGAAAAGGAGTCGGTGCTGGACATGCTCCTGGCCTCGGACCCGGGCGATCATCAGCTGCACGAATCCTTCAATCCCAACAAGCCGCGGCGCCTCTCGCGCCGGAACTTCGGCTGGCCCAACGCCTTGTTCGTCGAGGATATGCTCATCGACAAAGGCGGGCGGCGGCCCTTGCCGACGGGGCCTAGCGAGGAGAGCCCGTCTCGGGGCTTGGACAGCCGCCTAGACGCTCGATCCGGCGCCAAGGCGCGGGATGGGAGTGGGTCAGGAACTCCAGGAGCGGATGCGGGTAAAACTGCCCGCGGTTTTGGATCGTGAGCTTCTCCAGCGCCCGGGCCAGCTCCGCGCCCGTTCCCAGGCTTTCGCGCGCGAATCGGTCGGCGAGCTTCTCTCGCCAGCGCGTGAAGTTGGCCTGAAGGACGCCGATGGGCAGCTCCGCCGCCGCGAGAAGAACGAGGAACAGGAAGAGCCCGAACGGCGCCTCGATCGACGTCTTGAAGCGGGCGTAGACGAAGGCCTCCCCCGCCCGTTGGGCCGCGAAGAAGGCCAGATACATCAGGGCCGCCGACGCGGCGATGCCCCGCCAAAGGTCGTTGTGGACTTGGTGGCCGAGCTCGTGGGCGAAGACCGCTTCCACCTGCTCCGGCGAGAACTTCTCGTAAAGCGTGTCTCCGATGATGATCCGCTTGGTCCGGCCAAGCCCCGTGAAGGCCGCGTTTCCCTTCTCCGTCTTTTCGCCAAGCCCCAGATGATAGATCTCCCGGACTTCGACGTGAAAGCGCCGGCAAAGCTGGAAGAGCCTGTCCTTGAGGGCGCCGGGCTCCATCGGCTTGAGCTTGAAGAACAGCGGGATGAGCAGGACCGGGGTCAGCTGCGCGAGCACGATCGACAGCAGGACCAGGAGCGTGCAGGCCGCCGCCCACCAGGCCGCGCCCAAACGATGGACGCAGAAGTACAGGATCAGAAGGACGAGCGCGCCCAGGACGCAGGCCAGCGCCCAGCCCTTGAGCTGGTCGGCCAGCCAGCCGCCCCAGCCTTGCCGTGAGAGGCGGTAGCGGCGCTCGACGGCGTGGCCGGCGATCGAAAAGGGAAAGCTCAGGAGCTCCCAGCCGGCTCCAAACGCGGCGAAGTACAGGAGCCAAACCAGGAGCGGAGAGCTAAACGAGCGGGCGAGCGACCGCTCCCAGGCCGCCGCCGCGCCAAAGGCGAGCAGAAAGGCGACGGCGCCAAGCCCCAGGAGCGTTTGCGACCAGGAGAGGATGCGCCGGCTCCAAATATAGGGCCGCACCTCCCTGTCGTGAGCCTGCCAAGCCGCGGGCAAGGTCGAGAAGCTCTTCATGGCGTGGCCTTCTATAGAGACGCGAGGAGCTCGCCAAGCTCGCGCAGCGTCTCGATGGTCTCGGGCGTAAACAGCGCGGGCGCGGCGCGATAGGCCGCGCGCAGGCCGCTCAGGATCTCCTCGCCGCGGGCGCGCAGCTGCGAGTCGGAAGGATCGCCGTCCTCGAGCAGCTCGCGCAGCGAGGCGACGGCCGCTTCCACGGCCTGCCGGTCCATCAGCGCTCTCCGGGCGAGGCGAAGTTCATGATCCCCGGGGTGTCGATCCAGGACGAGCCTCCCGGCCCCGGCCGCAGCACGGCCCCCGTCGTCGTATGGCGGCCCTTGCCGAGCGCGGCGTTGACCGTGCCCACCCGCCCGAACGACTCGTCGCCCAACAGCCGCCGAAGCAGCGAGGTCTTGCCCACGCCCGAGTGCCCGCAAAACCCCACGGTCTTGCCGCCCACGGCCGCGAGCAGCGCGTCCAGGCCCTGGCCGGCGCCGGCGCTGCACTCGAGCACGGGCGCGGCGGCGTAGGAAGACCACGGGCGCGGCGCTCCGGGCGGCACCAGGTCGACTTTGTTGACGCACAGAAGCCCCGGGATCTTCTGGGCCGAGGCGGCCGCCAAAAACCGGTCCACGATGCCCGGCGAGAACTCCGGCTCGCGCGCCGCGGCGACGACGACCAGCAGGTCGATGTTGGCCAAGATGACGTGCAGCAGCGGGTTGCGGGCGTTGGGAGCGCTGCGCACGAGGCTGTTGCGGCGCTCGCAGCGGCCCACGATGACTCCGTTTTCCACGCGCACGCGCTCGCCCACGCACACCGGCGAGCGCTCGCGCGTCGCCCCGCGGAAAGCCAGCGTGGCCATCCGGTAGCCGCACAAGGCCGCGGAGGAGGCCCCGTCCAGGCGCACGGCGGCCTGATTGGGGAAGATCTCCACGACCACGCCGTTGCCCTCCTCGGGCGCGAGCACGCGGGCCTGGCCCTCGAGCGGCTTCTTGGGGCCGGGCCGCGGCCGGTCTTCCTCCTCCGACCCGTCGTCCGCGAAGTCGATGCGCGAGCGGCCCATCAAAGGCCCAGGAGCGCGGCCGTCTCGGCGCGCAACTCGGCGATGCCCCGGCCGTTTTTCGCGCTGACCCAGGCCAGCCGCTCCGGCGCCAGGCCGGCGGCGAGGGCCGCCTCGCGCCGGCGCGCGGCGGCGCGCGAGCCCCCCACCCGGTCGGCCTTGGTGGCCACGGCGCGCCAGGCGATGCCCTCGGCTTTGAGCCACTCGAGCATCTGCAAGTCGAGCTTGGTCGGCCCGACCTGCGCGTCGATGAGGACGAAGGCC
Source organism: Elusimicrobiota bacterium (assembly GCA_027452025.1). Taxonomy (GTDB): domain Bacteria; phylum Elusimicrobiota; class Elusimicrobia; order UBA1565; family UBA9628; genus DAIDHI01. The sequence goes on from DAIDHI010000001.1 coordinate 6,760, forward strand.
ATGCGCAGGGACTCGCGGCCGCGCAGGTAGCCCTCGATCATCGGCCCCCAGAGCGCGCGCTCCGCCCGCGCCCCGAGCGCGAAGCCGTAGCCGGGGACATCGACCAGGCGCCGGTCCGTTCCCAGCGCGAACACGTTGAGCGCGCGCGTGCGCCCCGGCGTGCTCGAGACCTGGGCCACGGCCTTGCCGCAAACGGCGTTGAGCAGGGTGCTTTTGCCGACGTTGGAGCGTCCCAAGAACGTGACCTCGGCGGCGCAGGGCGCGAGCCGCGCGGGGTCCGTCGCGCTCAGCAGGTATTGGACGTCGCGCAATTCCACGCCTCAGTCTACCAAACGCGTATACTTTAGGGATCGTGATCTTACTCAGCTGCCAGGGCCTGTCGAAAAGCTTCGGCGCGCGGCCGCTCTTCGAGGGCCTGTCGTTCGGCCTCTTCGAGGGCGAGCGCGCCGGCATGATCGGGCCCAACGGCGCGGGCAAGTCGACGCTGCTGCGAATCCTAGCCGGGCTGGAGAGCGCCGACGAGGGACGGGTGACGCCGCGCCGCGGCTTGCGCGTCGGGTATCTCGCGCAAAGCGACCGCTTCGAGGGCGAGGACGCGGGCCTGAGCGTCGGCGCGGCGGCGGCGCGCGCGCTTGCGGGCCTGGACCTCGAGGACTACGAGGTCGACATGCGCGTCGAGGCGGGCCTGGAAGCGGCCGGCCTGCGCGACGCGGGGCAGAGCGTGGGAAGCCTTTCCGGCGGCGGGCGCAAGCGGCTGGCGATCCTCGCTCAGATGATCCGCGAGCCGGACCTGCTGCTGCTCGACGAGCCGACGAACCACCTCGACCTCGAGGGCGTGCTTTGGCTGGAAGGCTTCCTCTCGGACTACCGCTTTCCGTTTCTGGTGGTCACCCACGACCGGCGCTTCCTCGAGCGCGTCTGCGGCCGGATCATCGAGCTCAACAAGCGCTATCCCGAGGGCCATTTCAGCTCCCCGGGCGGCTACAGCGACTTCCTGGAGCGGCGCGAGGCCCTCTTCGCCGAGCAGGGGGCTCGCGAGGAGAAGCTGCGAAACGCGGTTCGCGGCGAGATCGCCTGGCTGCGCCGCGGGCCCAAGGCTCGCACGACCAAGCAGCAGGCGCGCATCCAGCGCGCCGAGGAGTCGATCGAGGCCTTGGGCGAGCTGGATTACCGCAACTCCCAGGGCCGCGCCGCCGAGATCGACTTCTCGGGCAGCGAGCGCCAGACCAGGGCGCTGGCGCGCGCCGTGAAGATCGAAAAGACGCTCGGGGGCCGCAAGCTCTTCGGCCCCCTCGATCTCAGCCTGGGCCCGGGCGACCGCCTGGGCCTGCTCGGGGCCAACGGCAGCGGCAAGAGCACGCTCCTGAAGCTGCTGGCGGGCGAGCTGGCCCCCGACGCGGGGCAGGTCAAGCACGCCGACGGGCTCAAGGTGGTGACGTTCGACCAGCACCGCGAGCGGCTGGACCTCGACGCGTCGCTCAAGCGGGCGCTTTGCCCGGCGGGCGAGCACGTCGAGTACAAGGGCGCGCGCATCCACGTCTACGGCTGGGCGGCGCGCTTCTTGTTCCGTCAAGAGCAGATGGAGATGCCCCTGCGGCTGCTCTCCGGAGGAGAGCAGTCCCGCGTGCTGATCGCGCGCCTGATGCTCGAGCCGGCCGACCTGCTTCTGCTCGACGAGCCCACCAACGACCTGGACCTGCAGTCGCTGGAGGTGCTGGAAAACAGCATGCTGGACTTTCCCGGAGCGCTGGTCCTCGTCACGCACGACCGCTGGCTGCTCGACCGCGTGAGCAAGGAGATCCTCGCCCTCGACGGCCGGGGCGGCGCGCGCTTCTTCGCGGAGCTGTCGCAATGGGAAGCGCGCCAAGAGGCCCGGGCGGCGGAACACGGCGCCCCGGCCGAGCCCAAGGCGCCGCCCGCGCCTCGCGGGGGACTCTCGAACGCGCAGGCCAAGGAGCTGCGGGGCGTCGAATCGGAGCTTGCCGCCGCCGAGAAAAGGGCGGCGAGCGCTCGCGCCCGGCTCGAGGACCCCGCCGTCGGCGCCGACGCGGCCGAGCTCGCCCGGCGCCAGCGCGAGCTGGAGGACGCGCAGAGGGAAGTCTCGCGGCTCTTCCAGCGCTGGGAAGAGCTCGAGTCGCTGCGCTAGCGGATCTTCTTTAGGAAGCGGTCCTTGACGTGCGTCTCGATGTAGGTGCCCAGGCCCTTGCCGGCGACGGCGAGCTCCTTCATCTTGGCGATGTGGGCGCGATCGGCGCTCTGGTTGGTCCAGCGGTAGACGGAGTGGTCGGCGAAGACGACGGTGATGCCATCCTTGGCCAGCTCGTAGCGGCGCACGACGGACTTGCCGCCGGCGTTCTTGTAGGCGCGGAACTGCTTCTGTCTCTTGGGCGTGTTCATGACGTGTATTATGCGACATCTGGACCCGCGCGCCAAGACGTGCTATTTGTCTATAGGTGACGATCGAAGAAGCGCTGTCCAAGCACTGGGGCTACCAGACCTTCAGGCCCCTCCAGCGCGAGGCCGCCCAGGCGGCGCTCGACAAACGAGACGCCCTCGTCGTGCTGCCGACCGGCGGCGGCAAGAGCCTGTGCTATCAGCTGCCGGCCGCCGCGGGCGAGGGCCTGGTCCTCGTCGTCTCGCCCTTGATCGCGCTCATGGACGACCAGGTCGCCGCCGCGCGCGAGGCGGGGCTGGCGGCCGACGCGCTCCATTCCAACCTCGACGACGGCGGCCGCGGCGACGCCTACCGGCGCCTGCGCGCGGGGCGGACCCAACTGCTCTACGTCAGCCCCGAGCGCCTGCTGGCGGGCGACCTCGCGCGGGAGCTGGCGCCGCGCCTGGCCCTCGTCGCCGTCGACGAGGCGCACTGCGTCTCCCACTGGGGCCACGACTTTCGCCCGGAGTATCGCCGCCTGCTCGAGGTCTTCGACGGCTTTCCGGGCGTCCCGCGCATGGCGCTGACGGCGACGGCCACGCCCGAGGTGCGCCGCGACATCATAGGCCAACTCGGCCTGCGGCAGCCGGCGCTGTTGATCGGCCACCCCGACCGGCCCAACCTCGTCTACCGCGCCTTCGCGCGCCGCGACCAGCTGGCCCAGGTCCTCGACGTCGCGCGCCGCCACGAGGGCGAGGGCGGCATCGTCTACGCCCAGACCCGCAAGGACGTCGAGCGCCTGGCCGCGGGGCTCAAGGCCCAGGGCGTGTCCTGCGCCGCCTATCACGCCGGCCTGCCGGCCGAGCAGCGCCGCCGCGCGCAGGAGGGCTTCGTCTCCGAGGCCGTCGACGTCGTCGTCGCGACGATCGCCTTCGGCATGGGCATCGACCGCACCAACGTGCGCTACGTCGTCCACGCCAACACCCCGAAGTCGATGGAGCACTACCAGCAGGAGTCGGGCCGCGCGGGGCGAGACGGCCTGAGCGCCGAGTGCGTGCTGCTCTTCTCGGCGGCCGACCTGGCCGCCCACCGGCGCTTGGCGCGGCAAGGCGGCGCGCTTGCGCCCGAGCGCGAGCGCGCGCTGGAGCGCCAGCTGCGCGAGATCGGGCGCTTCGCCGTCTCGCCGGTCTGCCGCCACAAGCTGCTGACCGAGCACTTCGGGGCCTCCTACGCCGCCGCGTCGTGCGGGGCCTGCGACGTCTGCCTGGGCGAGACGCGCGGCCTGGCCGCCGCCGAGGCGCTGCTCGCCGCCAAGAAGATCCTCTCGGCCGCCTGGCGCACCGAGGGCCGCTTCGGCTGCGGCTACGTCGCCGATCTCCTGCTCGGCAAGGCCGACGAGCGAATGAGGCGAAACGGCCACGACCGGCTGGCCGTCTTCGGGATATTGAAGGAAGCCGGCGAGGCGTCCGTGCGCTCCTGGATCGACCAGCTCGTCGTACAGGACTTCCTCGAGGTCGTCGACGGCGAATACCCCCTTTTGCGCATCACGCGCTTGGGCAGGGACTTGTGCCAGGACCGCGGCGAGGTGCGCCTGGGCGCCGTCGCGCCCGCCGCGCGCGCGGCGAGGAGGAAAGGCAAGGCCGCCTCGAAAGCCGCCCTCGGCGGCGGCGACGAGGCGCTCTTCGAGAGGCTGCGGGCGCTGCGGCTGAGGCTCGCGCGCGAGGCCGGCATCCCCCCCTACGTCGTCTTCCACGACGCGACGCTCGCCGAGATGGCGGCGGCGCGGCCGCAGAGCCTGGCGGCGCTGCGGGCCGTCAAGGGCGTCGGCGACGCCAAGCTCCAGCGCTGGGGCCGGGCGTTTTTGGAGGAGCTGCGCGCGTTGCCCTCGCCCGCGCAAAGCGCTAAACTGGCGCCGTGAAAGACCAACCGAACGGCGAAGACGACCGCGGCATCCTGCGCGAGCACGGCAGCTGGGACGCCGTCTATCGCGAGACCAAGCCCGAGGACCTGCCCTGGAACGCCGGAGGCCCGAGCTCGGAGCTCGTCCGCCTCGTCGAGTCGGACGCGGTTCCCGTGGGACGGGCCATCGACCTCGGCACCGGCCCCGGCCACGACGCCGTCTTTCTGGCCAAGTCCGGCTTCCGGGTGCTGGCCGTCGACATCGCGGCCGCCGCCGTCGAGCTGGCCCGCGCCAACGCCAAGAAGGCCGGGACCGGCGCGGCGATCGATTTTCGCGTCGAGGACGTGCTCAAGCTCTCCTCGCCCGCCGGCTCGGCCACGTTCGTCAACGACCGCGGCTGCTTCCACACCCTGCCGCCGGAGGCCTGGGCCGCTTACGCGAAAAAGATCGCCGACGTCCTGATCCCCGGCGGGCACCTTTTTCTGCGCACCTTCAGCGACAAGGAGCCCGCGGGCCCCGGCCCGCACCGGTTCTCTCGCGAGGAGTTGGAGCGCGTCTTCAAGCCCCGCTTCTCCTTCCTGAGCGTCGATGAGGGCGTCTTCGAAGGGCCGCGCAAGCCGAAGAACTATATCTGCCTTCTTCAAAAAAGGGCGGATTCGTTGTAGGAGCCGCGCATGCCCTCCGTCCGCCTCGAGGACCTCACGCCCTTCGGCCGCCTGGCGCTCAAGCTCGAGCGCGAGTTCTCCGAGCTGTCCCGCGCCGCCGAGCAGATCTCGCGGCTCGATCTGGAGACCGACGGCGGCCTCGACGACGGCATCAAGATCCTCAACCGCGTCTCCGAATACGGCGAGAGCCTCGCCGGCACCATGCAGCAGTTCTCCGCGTCCCTTCAGGAGGCGCAAGTCCAGGCGGAGGCCGCCGCCAAGCTCGTCGCCGAGCGCGCGCAGCTCATCCAAACGCGCCGCCGGCGGCAAGACGAGCTGCACGAAAAGCTCTCGAGGCTCAAAGAGGACGTCGGCGCGACGGGCGCGGCGCTGGCGGGCCTGGGCCAGAGCGCGCAGGGCGCGCCCTCCGAGGACGACAAGCGCCGCATCGCCTCCGAGCTTTCCCGGCTGCGCGAGCCGCTGGACCGCTTCATCGCGGCCGCCCAGGAGCTCAAGGCGGAGGCGGCCCGCGCCAACTTCCGGCGCCTGGAGCGGCAGGCCGACTCGATGGTCGATTCGCTGCAGGCCTCCCGCCGCAAGATCGCCCAGGCGCTCGGCGATGCAGGACCTCGATAACCCCATCCTGCGCGCGCTCGAGACGACCCAGGCGCGCTACGCGCTGGCCGAAGGCGGCGCCCGGCGCTTCATCCCCGAGATCGGGCCGCTGGCGGGCTTCAGCGGGCCCGCCGGGCCGGCGCTCGAGGCTCTGCTCTCGCTGACCGCGCCCGGCCAAACCATCGGCCTGTTCCTGCCCGCGCCGCTGGAGGGCCATGCCGGCTGGGACCTGGTCAAACAGGGCGCTCTGCTCCAGATGATCCGCGACGCGGGCTCGCCGCCGCAAGTGCCCCGGCCCGTCCTCGAGCTCTCGGCCGAGGACGCCCCGGAGATGCTGGAGTTGGCCGCGCTGGCCAAGCCCGGCCCCTTCGAGCGGCGCACCCATGAGCTCGGCCGCTTCGTGGGAGTGCGCGAGGGCGGCCGCCTGGCCGCCATGGTCGGCGAGCGGCTGCGCCTGCCCGGATTTACGGAGGTCAGCGCCGTCTGCACGCACCCCGACCACCTCGGGCGCGGCCATGCCGCGGCCCTGCTCGCCGCCGCGACCCGGCGCATCCTCGAGCGCGGCGAAACGCCCTTTCTCCACGTCCTGCCCGGAAACGCCCGGGCGATCTCCCTCTACGAGCGCCTGGGCTTTTGCCTCCGCGCGCGGCTGAGTTTCGCCATCCTGCGCCGCCCGCAATGAGGATCCTGCGCGCCCTGCGCGACCGGGCGACGGCGCTTTTGTGGGCCGGCCAGGCGCTTTCGGCGGTCGGAGACGAGATCTACCGCGTCGCGCTGATTTGGCTGGCCGTCCTCATGATCGGCGACCGGGCGGGGTATCTCGCCGCGGCGCAGCTGTCGGCGCTCTTCGCCCTGAGCCTGGCCGGCGGCCACTGGGCCGACGCCTGGGATCACCGCCGCACCATGATCGCCGTCGACCTTTCCCGCGGGGTGATCGTGCTGCTGCCCGTGGCGGCCTACTTTTGGGGCCGGGTCTCGCTGCCCGTGCTCTTCGCCGTCGCCGTGCCCGTCTCGGCGCTGTCGGCCTTCTTCGACCCGTCGCTGCAGGCCACGATCCCCGACGTCGCCGAGGACGTGGACCGGCGCCAGGCGGCCACCGCCCTCATGGCCACGACGACGCGCCTGGCGCGAACCGTGGGGCCGGGGCTCGTGGCCGCGCTGGCCCGCCTCGTTCCCATGATCCAGTTCTTCACCGTCGACGCCCTGAGCTTTCTGTGCTCCGCGCTCTCGATCAGGGCCCTGCCTCGCGTCGAGCGCCCCCGGCCGCGCCCGCGGCGCGGCGCGTTCAAGGACAGCCTCGCCGCGGGCTGGAGGGCCGTGGCCGGCGACCGCGTCATGCGAGACCTCCTGCTCGTGCGCGCGAGCGTGGCGGCGTCCTGGGCGCTGGCCTACGGACTCGGCTTGCCCCTCATCGTAGCCGGCCGGGCGCCCGGAGATCTGAGAGCCTTCGGGTCGGTGGTGGCCTGCTACGGCGCCGGCAACGTCCTGGGCGCCCTGATCCTCGGCCAGGTGCGGCGCAGGAGGCCCTGGCGCATCTCCTACGCCGGCTATCTGTGGCTCGGGCTCGGGTTCCTCGCGATGGGCCTGACGCGGGGGCTGGCGCAGCTGCGCGCGGCGAGCTTTTTGGCCGCCATCGGCGGGCCGATCAACGACGTGCCCTTCTACGACCTGCTCCAGGCCGCCTATCCCGTCGAGCTGCCGCGGATCTTCCGCTTCGTGCGCTCCTGCGAGACGGGAGCCGGGCTCCTGGTCATGGCCGCGTCCCCGCTGCTCCTTCGCGCCTTCGGCCCGACGCCGGTCGTGGCCGGCTGCGGCGCCGCGATGGCCGCCCTCGGCCTCGGCGGGCTCCTGTCGAGCCCCGCCGGGCTCGCGGCCTAGGCCGCCGGCGCTACGGGATGCGGTAGGAGGCGCTCAGGGCGCGCGCCCGGGCGTAGAGGCGGTCGACGTAGGCGCGCAAGCGCCGGCGATTGGCGGGCCGGGAAAGCCACGCCAGGTCGCGCCGGCGGCGCGACCGAGCCGGAGGCGGCACGGCCAGCCCGCGCTCGAACGCCTTGAGCGAGGAGCCGCGCAGAACGGGGTCCTCAGGATAGTGCCTGGCCAGGAAGCGCAGGAAGGGGCCCAGGCCGCGGACGAAGGCGGCGCGGGCGCGGCCGTCGTAGCTGCGCGGCGGGACGTGGTCGCCCAGATCCCTGGCCACGCGAAAGTCGACCAGGTAGGCGTCGAGCTCGAGCTCGAGCGGGTCCATCGGAAGCCCCGAGCGCAGCTGGACCCAGTGGCGCAGCTCGTGCATCAGCGTGGTCGCGCCGGAGCCGAGCGGCTCCTTGAGATGGCTGGCTCCGAGCGTGACGAGCCCGGAGCGGACGTCGAGCTCCCCGCCGAGCTCCGTGCGGCCGATGGCGACAACGGCGGGCCTCCCCGTGCGCAAGGCGTGCGCGGCGACGTCTCGCAGCACGCGGCGGGCCGCGGGCGAGTCCTGCGCCCGCGCGACGACGGCGGCCAGCCACGGCGCCCGGGCCGGGTCGGCGGCGACGATCGAAGGCGGCAGCGCGGGCGCCGGCCGCGGCGGCGGCAAGCCGTCGACCGCCCTTCGCGAGACCGAGCCCGCGAAGGCCGAAGCGGCGAGCAGGAGGGCAAGCAGAGACGGCACCGGCGAGATTCTACAACGGCGGCGCAGGCCGCCCGTGGGGCTTAAGGCCCAGTCGCGCCGCGGCGAAAGGCCCCCTCTGCTTGGCGTCAGCGCAGGGACTTGCCCAGCGCGTAGATCGGCGCCGGCCCGGCCTGAAGGCGCCCGAGCTCTCGAAAGCCCAGCTTCAGATAGAAGCCCACGGGCGCCGCGCCGCAGAAGACGTGGAGCCCGGCCGCGCCCGAGGCCCGCAGGTCGGCCTCGAAGCGCTCGACGAGCGCTCGCCCCGTCCCCCCGCGATAGGCGGCGCGCACGTTGACGTGGAGATGGGCGGGGTAGGACCAGAGCAGCCGCGCCAGAAGCGCCGCCGGAAAGCGCAGGTTGCTTCCCAGGCGCGGGCGCGGCCCGAACGCCAGGCTCGCGGCGTAGAAGCGCGCGGAGGAGGCGCAGCCCGTCAGGTAGCCGGCCACGCGGCCGTCCCGGCGCGCCACGTAGGCCCAGCCGGGCGCCCAGCGCCGGTAAGGATCGATCCAAAGGCGGCCGAACGCCTCGCGCTGCCCGGGCGCCACCTCGCGCGCGGCGGTCTCCACGCAGATTTCGCGCAGCTGCGACCAGTCGTCGGGACTTTTCGGCCGATCCAGGATGGGCGCGGGCATCAGCCGATGGTACGAAATCCGCGGGTCTAGCCGCGCGGAGCCGGCAAGCGGGCGGTCACCTCGAAGACGGGCGGCTCGTGAAGGTGCTTCTTGACGGTGCAGAGGTTGACGGCGGCCACGATGCTGTCGCGGTATTTCTCGGGAAAGCCCGCGGGCAGGCGGATCTCCAGGGAGACCTTGCGCACCCGATGGGCGGCATCGTCCCAGTCGGCGCGCTGCACCAGCTCCAGGCCGTCCGCGGCGATGCCGCGCTTGCGGCAGAAGCTCAAGGCGAAGATCCCGGCGCAAGTCCCCAGCGAGGCGAGGAACAGGTCGAAGGGCGCGGGCGCCTCCCCGTCGCCGCCGGCCTCCTTGGGCTGGTCGGTCAGGACCGTGAAGCCGTCGAACGCGGCCGACACCTGCTTGTTCTTGGGAAAGCGGATTTTCATCTCCATCGCGCCCTATCTTAGCACGGCGGCGGCGCAATCAAGCTATAATTTTAGTCATGACGACGGCCTGGACGCAGCGCGCCTGGGGCGTGCTCTCGCTGTTCCTCATCCCCGTGGGCGGCGGCATCCCGGCCGGAGTCCTCCTGGCCCGCAGCCGCGGCATCGGCTGGGCCGCCACCTCCGCGCTCTATTTCATCTCCGATTGCATCCTGGCCGTGATCTTCGAGCCGCTCCTCAAGCTCCTCATCCTGGCCGGCAAGCGCGCGCCCAGGCTCGGCCGGGTCGTGGACCGCTTCCGGCAGTCGATGCGCGCGGCGGGCGCGCGCTACGGCAGCGCGGCCGGGCCCGTCGCCCTGATCCTGATCGCGTTCGGCGTCGATCCCATGACCGGGCGCTCGGCGGCGGCCGCGGCCGGCCACGGCTTCTTCTCCGGCTGGGCGCTGGCGATCACCGGCGACATGCTCTACTTCCTGATGATCATGTTCTCCACGCTCTCGCTCAACTCCGTGCTCGGCGACGGCACGTGGACGACGGTCATCATGCTGGCCGCGATGTTCGCCGGCCCCTGGCTGATCGGACGCTGGAAGGCCCGGCGCGCCGCGGCCGGAGCGGCCTAGAGCCGGCGCTCGGGCTGCAGTCCGGCCAAGCCCTCCAGCGCGCGGCGCTCCTCGTCGATCTCCCTGGGCGTGCGCACGCCCAGGCGCCGGAACCACTCCGCCGCCGGGCACCAGCCTTGGACCGCGTGCTGCAGAAGGAAGGCGGCCGCGACGGCGGGCAAGGCGTACCAGCGGCGGTCGACCCTTCGCCCCAGCCACAGCCCCAGCAGCGAGACGGCCGCGGCGTTGGCCTCGAGCGTGCGCTCGATGTCCCACTCGCAGTCCAGCTCCTCCAATCTCTTCAGGACGCGCTCTCGGGGCGCGCCGCGAAACCGCGCGACGCGCGCCTGCGCCTGGCGGCGGATGCGCTCGTTGACGCGGGGTTCGGTGCTGCTCTCGACGCGTGTCGTGGTCTTGGGAATGATCGTCATGGGCGGCCTCCTGAGGCTTGAGATTATACGCGCCCGGCTCGACGGGCCCGATACGAAGGCTCGAAGAAGGCGTGACGAGCCGGCGGTCCCGTTCCTTTATTAGGACCAAAGGCCCCTGGCGCGGGCGCCGCCAGGCCTTATAATCGGAGCATGAGGACCGTCGCTTTCCTGGGACTGGCCGTGGCGCTGGCCGCGCCGGCACGGTGAGTCCGAAGACGCTGACGTATCGCTTCCGCTGGAAGGACGGCCGCCGGCGCGAGTTCGCCGTCCTTCTCTCGCCGCCCGGCCTGCGGCTGGCGCAGCCGCCGCGCGAGAGCCTTCCCGACTGGACCCGGCTGGAAAACCGCCAATGCCCCAACTGCCCGCTCACGCCCGCCGACAGCCCGCGCTGTCCCGCGGCCGCCAGCATGGCCGACCTCGTCGAGCTCTTCAAGGACTGCCTCTCGACGGAGGTCGTGGAGGCGGAGATCCTGACCGAGAACCGGGACTACCGCAAGACGATCTCGGCGCAAGAGGGCGTCAGTTCCCTCATGGGCCTCTACATGGCCACCAGCGGCTGCCCGATCCTCGACAAGCTGCGCCCCATGGTCTTCACGCACCTGCCGTTCTCGACGCTCAAGGAGACCGTCTACCGAGCCGTCTCCGCCTACTTGACGGCCCAGTTCCTGCGCCACAAGAAGGGCCTCCCCGCCGACTGGGAGCTGACGGGATTCAAGCGGCTCTACGAGGACATCGCCACGGTCAACCGGGCGTTCGCGAAGCGCTTGATGGACGTGGCCGTCCAGGACGCCAGCCTCAACGCCTTGGTCAAGCTCGACTGCCTCGCGGGCTTCACCGCGTTCTCCATCGAGAAGACCTTCGTCCGGGAGCTCGAGGAGCTCTTCTCCGCCTACCTGCGGCCTTAGACGCGGCGCCCGACGGCCTTCCCGGCCCGAATCCTTTCGCGCCCCGGCGCATCCAACAAGCAAGCCGGGGCGTTTCGTTGCGCGGCCGTCATGGCAATGGAACTCCAGGCCCGCTAGATTACCTCATGAAACACCTCGCATTGGCCGCGCTGCTCTTGACGCCGCTGCCCGCGGCCTCGGCCACGCTGTCGCAGGCGGTCGACGCCGCGGTAGCGCGCGAGCCCGGCTTGGCGGCGCAGCGCGCTCAAGTCGAGGAGGCCCGGGCGGCGCTGTCGGCCAGCCGGCTTTCCCGACTGCCGCAGCTTCGCGCCAGGAGCGAGTTCACGCGCGGCGACGACCCCGTCTACGCCTTCAGCACCCTGCTGCGCCGGCGCGACTTCACCGCGCAGGACTTCGCCGTTTCGGCCCTCAATAATCCCGGCTACATGAGCAACTTCGAAAGCGCCCTCGAGCTCGGCGTGCCGCTCTTCACCGGCTTTTCACTGACCGAGCAGGAGCGCGTGCGCTCGCTGGCGCTGGAGCGCGCGCAGGCCGGCCTCGACGCCGCCGCCCAGGGCGCCCGGCAGCAGGCCGCGGAAGCTTTTCTCAACGTGCTGCTCGCGCGGCAGTCCCTGAGCTCTCTCGACGAGGCCGTGGCCGCGGCCCAGGAGGACGCGGCCGGAGCCGAGCGCCTGCAAAGCAAGGGCCTCGTCCTGGGTTCCGATTATCAAGGAGCCCTGGCCATTCTGGCCGGGCTGCGGATGCGGCGCGCCCAGGCGGCGCGGGCGCTGGAAGGCGCGCGCCAGACGCTGGCCGTGCTCGCGGGCCAGGACGTCGACGCGGAAGGCTCCTTGTCCACGGCGACCTACGCCGTCCCGCCCGTGGCGCAGCTCCTCGCCGGGGCGCAGCGGCGCCTGCCGCGCCTCAAGGACGCGCGGCTGTCGCAGTCCATGGCGGCCGCCATGCGGCGGCGCGAGACGCTTTCCCTCCTGCCCCAGGTCGAGGCGTTCGGGGCGCTGGCCACCGATTCTCAGGACCTCTCCGGCGGCGCTTCCAACCGGATGTTCGGGGTGCGCGCCAGCCTTCCCCTGGGCGACCCCACCTATTGGTCGCGCCGCCGCGCCGCCGACGCCCGCTGGCGCGCCAGCCGCGACTTCGCCGCCCGCGAGCGCGAGGCCGTCGAGATCGACGTGCGCCAGGCCTACGCGGCCTACCAAGCCGCCGTCGACAGCCTGCCCGCGGCGCGCGACGCCCTGGAGCGCGCGCAGCAGTCGCTGCGGCTGTTCCATCCTCTCTACCGCGAGGGCCGCCAGAGCATCCTCGACGTGATGCGCGCCCAGCAGGGCCAAGTCGAGGCGCGCCAGGCCTACCTGCAGACCTTGTTCGCCGTGCACGCCGGCTACGCGCGCCTCGAGGCCTCCGCGGGAGAGCTCGACCCGGCGGCCGTGGCGCGCCTGCAAGCCGCGCTGTCGGAGGCCCGGCCGTGACCGAAGCGCCGCAGGCCCGCTCGGGGCTGGCCGGGTGGCTGGCCGGCGCCTTCATCCGCTCCAAGCTCACGCCGCTCATCGTCCTGAGCTCCCTGGTCCTGGGGGCCTTCGCGCTCGCTTGGCTGCCCCGGGAGGAGGAGCCGCAGATCAACGTCCCGATGTTCGACATTTTCGTCCCCTTCCCGGGCGCCAGCCCCGCGGAAGTGGAGCGCCGGATCGTCGACCTCGGGGAGCGCAAGCTCTGGGAGATCCCGGGAGTCGAGTACGTCTATTCCACGGCCCAGACCGGCGGCGCGCTCTTCATCGTGCGCTTCAAGGTCGGCACCGATCCGGAGGCGGCGATGACGCTGGTCTACACCAAGACCTTCGCCAATCTCGACATGATCCCGCCGGGCGCCGGAGCGCCGCTCATCAAGCCCCGCTCCATCGACGACGTCCCGATCCTGGCTCTGACCTTGTCGAGCCCGTCTTTGGACGCCTACGCCCTGCGCCGCGCCGCCGCGGCGCTGCGCGAGGAGATCTCGGGCGTCGACAACGTCTCGCAGACCGAGCTCATCGGCGGGCGCCGCCGGCAGTTCTTGGTCCACTTCGACCCCGAGAAGCTCGCCGCCCACCGCATCACGCCCCTGGAGATCGCCCGCGTCCTGGGAGCCTCCAACGAACGGCTGCCCGCCGGCCATTACGGCTCGGGCGGCCGCGACGTGGCCGTCGAGACCGACGCCTTCATCCGCACGGCCGGCGAGCTCGGGCGCGTCATCGTCGGGGTGTCCGGCGGCAGGCCGGTGGCCTTAAGCGACGTCGCCCGCATCGAGGACGGGCCCGACGAGGACGACAACCAGGCGTTCGAAAACGGCCTGCCGGCGGTCACCCTGGCGGTCTCCAAGCGGCGCGGGGCCAACGCCACCACCGTCTCGCGTCAGGTCCTGGTTTTAGTCGGGCGCGCGAAGAAGGACGGGCTGCTGCCTTCCGGCGTCGACGTCGCCGTCACCCGCGACTACGGGGAGACGGCCAAGGAGAAGTCCGACGAGCTGATCTTTCACATGTTCCTGGCGACGGTCTCCGTGGCGCTGCTCATCGCCCTGGCCCTGGGCCTGCGCGAGGCGATCGTGGTGCTCGTGGCGATCCCCGTCACGCTCTCGCTGACGCTGCTGATCTACTTTTTGGCCGGCTACACGCTCAACCGCATCACGCTCTTCGCCCTGATCTTCTCGATCGGCATCCTGGTCGACGACGCCATCGTCGTCGTGGAGAACATCCACCGCCACTACATGATGCGCGACGGGCGCTCCCTGTGGAAGCTGTCGGTCGACGCCGTGGCCGAGGTGGGCAATCCCACGCTGCTGGCCACCTGGACGGTGATCGCCGCCATCCTGCCGATGGCCTTCGTCCGCGGCCTGATGGGCCCCTACATGCGGCCCATCCCGGTCGGAGCCTCCATGGCGATGCTCTTCTCGCTGGCGGTGGCGTTCATCGTTTCGCCCTGGGCGTTCGCCCACCTGCTCGAGCTGTGGAAGCCCAAGCACTGCGACCCCCAGGCGCTGCGCGAAAGCCGCATGGACCGCTTCTACCGCAAGGCGATGCGCGCGCTTCTCTCCAACGCGCGCCTGCGCGCCGTCTACTTCGCGACCGTGGCCGCGATGCTCGCGGCGGCTTTGGCCCTCGTCGCCTTCAAGGCCGTCATCGTCAAGATGCTGCCCTTCGACAACAAGGACGAGATCGAGGTGGTCTTGAGCATGCCGGAGGGCACGGCGCTGTCCCGCACGCACCAAACCGCCTCGGAGATGACGGCCTACCTGCGCACCATCCCGGAGGTGCGCCGGGTCGTGTCCTACGAGGGCACGGCCGCCCCCTACAACTTCAACGGCCTCGTGCGGCATTATTTCCTGCGCCAGAATCCCGACCAGGCGGACTTGGTGGTGCAGCTCACGCCCCACAAGCAGCGCCGCCGCCAGAGCCACGAGGTGGCCAAGCAGATGCGCGGGCCTCTCCACGAGATCGCGCACCGCTACGGCGCCCGCCTCCAGGTCGCCGAAGTCCCGCCGGGGCCGCCCGTCCTCTCCACCTTGGTGCTCGAGTTCTACGGCCCCGACGACGCCAAGCGCGACGCCCTCGCCCTGCGCGCCAAGGCCCTGCTCGAGAGCACCCCCGGGATCGTCGACGTCGACAGCTACGTCGGAGAGCTGGCTCCCCGCGAGCGGCTCGAAGTCGACCGCGAGAAGGCCACGCTCAACGGCATCCCCGCCGACTCCATCGCCCGCACGGCCTCCCTGGCCTTGGGCGGGCAAACCGTCGGCCTGGCGCACGTGCAAGACGCCCGCGAGCCCGTCGAGATCCGCCTGCGCCTGCCCGAGGCCCTTCGGCGCGACGACCGGGCGCTGCGAAGCATCCGCCTGATGTCTCGCAACGGCACGCCTATCTCCCTGGCCGAGCTGACGACCAGGCAGCCCGGGACGGTGGATCGCTCGATCTACCACAAGAACCTGCGGCGCGTGTCCTACGTCATCGCCGACGTCGCCGGCCGGCAGGAAAGCCCGGTCTACGCCATCCTCGCCCTGCGCAAAAAGGTCCTCGCCCTGGGGACGGAGGCGGGCACGCCGCTGACGGAATACTTCACGGCCCAGCCCCGCAGCGGGCGGGAATGGGCGCTCAAGTGGGACGGCGAGTGGCAGATCACCTACGAGGTCTTCCGCGACATGGGCCTGGCCTTCGCCCTCGTCCTCGTCCTCATCTACATCCTGGTCGTGGCGTGGTTTCGCTCCTTCGCCGTGCCCCTGGTGATCATGGCGCCGATCCCGCTGACGCTCGTCGGCATCCTCCCCGCCCATTGGCTCATGGGCGCGTTCTTCACCGCCACCTCGATGATCGGCTTCATCGCCGGCGCCGGGATCGTCGTGCGCAACTCGATCATCCTCGTCGACTTCGTGGAGCTTCGCCTGTCGCAGGGGATGCCCCTGCGCGAGGCCGTCATCGACGCCGGCGCCGTGCGCTTCCGGCCGATGCTGTTGACCGCCGCCGCCGTCGTCGTCGGCGCGGCCGTCATCCTCTTCGACCCGATCTTCCAGGGGCTGGCGATTTCGCTGATGGCCGGCGAGGTCGCCTCGACGCTCCTGTCGCGCACCTCCGTGCCGATCCTCTATTACCTCTACGCCCGACGCCTGGAGAACAAGAAATGACCCTCGAACGCCGCATCCGCCTCATCGCCGGAACCTTCGTCCTCGTCAGCCTCGCCCTGGCCCACTGGGTCAGCCCCTACTGGCTGTGGTTTACCGCCTTCGTGGGCGCCAACCTGCTCCAGTCCTCGATGACGAAGTGGTGCCTGATGGAGGACATCCTGCGCGCCCTCGGCTGGGCCGGCCCCCAGGACCCGGCCCCGGACAACCCGCCCAGCCGCGGCGGGTAGCCGCGCGCGCCGCGGCTGGCGGGACGCCGGCCGACCTGCTATCCTGTCGGCGATGGGGCTCAACTTCAGCTTCGGCAACATCGCCGCCGGCTTGGTCTTCTCCGGCATAGGCTTCGTGGCCTTCACCTTCGGCAAGAAGACCGGCCAGTTCAAGCTGATGGCCCTCGGCGGCGTCTTGATGGTCTTTTCGTACTTCACGCCCAGCACCGCCCTCACCTGCCTCGTCGGCGCCGCCTTGACCGCCGGGCTCTATTACGCGCGGGAATAACGTTTCCGCGCTTTTTACCGGGCCGCCACGCGCCGGTCAAGCCATTGGGCTACAATGACCGGGTCAGGAGGTGAGCCATGGAGCCCACGACCGCCCGCGTCGTCGCCCTCTCCCTTCTCGCCCAATCGATCGTTCATATCCGCTCGGCCGCCGGCGCGTCGAGCCCTCTCGCCGACTCGCACATCGTCGTCCTTCTGTGGCTCGACAACGACGCGGGGCTCGAGGCCGCGCGGGTGGCGGCCTCGCGGGCTCAAGATCCACGGACCCGCCGCTTCGCGCTCAGCGCCGCCTCCCAGCGCGAGGACGCCGGCCTGGCCCTCGACTCGCTGCGGCAGGCGTCCGGCGCGACGGCTATGGACTTCGACGAGTTCGCCAGGCGGACGCGGCGAGACATCGGGCGGCTCGCCGCCGTCCCGGCCGCGGCCTTCGACGCGGTCTTTCTCAGGGACCAGGAGCGCGCGGGACGCGCCCTGGTCGAGGACCTGGATGCCTTCGGCCTGCCCAACGCCTCGGATCCCCGGGTGCTGGCCGCGGCCAGGCGGGCCAGGCAGCTCGCCGCGCAGCTCAGCGAGGAGGCGGGCCGGCTGCTCGCCGAGCTTTCCGCCCACTGAGCGGGCGGCCTAGTAGCGGGTCTTGAGGCCCGCCGCCAGGGCGTCGGTGATGCGCAGCAGGCGGCCGCGCTCCGGGTCGCAAACCCAGGCCCCCCCGCGCTCGTCGGCGGCCACGCAATGGGCGCCCCGCGCGGTCTGGACTTGGCCGAGCATGGCGAGCTTGCCTTCGTCCGAAAGGCCGGCGAAGCCGAGCGTCGCCGAGCGCGCCGCGGGCAAGAAGACCCGCGACGTCCCGGGCGAAAACGCGATGATGTCGAGGCCGTCTCCGAAGAGCAGATCGGAGAGCGCCCGGCCGTCGTCTTTGGCGTCGAGGACCACGGCGCGGCCCTCGCCGCAGGCCACGATCAAGAAGCCGCGCGCCTCGTCGAGCGCCAGGCCCTGCGCTCTGCGGCAGCGATGGACCCAGCGCGCCGCCACCTTGCGCGCCTTCAGGTCGATCGCCAGCGTCCGCGAGCCGCTGTTGGTGTAAGCGCGGCCCCTGGCCGCGTCCACCTCCAAGGCCTCGACGCCGTCGGGGACCGCCAGGAAGGCCTCGTGGCGCAAAGTCGCCGAAGACGAGAATATCTCGATGCGGCGCTCGCGCGGCTCGGTGACCCAGACCTCGCGCGTCGGCCCGACCCAGCGCACGTAATCGGGCTCTCCCGCCAGCGCCGCCGAGGACACGATCGCCCTGCGCCGCCCGTCGACGACGTAGACCCGCCGGTCGGTCCGATCGGTCACATAGATCGTTCCCGCCTCCCCGTCGGCGGACGTCGGCCCGCCCCGGGACGCCGCCCGCGCCGGCGCCGCGAAGCCTGCCAGCGCCTCGGCGGACCCCGTCTCGGGATCGACGAAGTCGAGCCGGCCGCTTCCGCCCGCCGGCACCACCAGGCGCCCCAGCGTCCGGTCGAAATAGTAGTCGTCGAGCCGCAGGCCCGCCGAGCCGCCGGGAAGGGGCACGGCCTTTTCCTGCGGCCGGATCAGGATCTCGCCGGCGCCGGCGGCCAGCGCCAGGACGACGGCCGCCAGCGAAGCCTTCATCAAACCGCGCGGCTCAGCGCAAAGGCCGCCGCCGCCCCCGCCACCGTCATCGCGATGGTCAGCGCCGACGGGTGCTCGCTGTGCGCCTCGGGCAGGATGTCGGCCGCGCCGATATAGAGGAAAGTGCCCGCGAAGGCGCCGAGATAGAGCAGCAGGAGCCCGGGCGGAAACCGAAAGGCGAACGTCGACGCCAGCCCCGCGATCGGCGCGGCCGCGTCGGCCAGCAGCCAGAGCGTCGCGCTCCCGGTCGTGCTGCGGTTGGCCAGCAGCACGCTGACCGTGTTCATCCCGTCGGTGAAGTCGTGGGAGATGACGGCCGCGGCCACGGCCACGCCCACGGCCGCGCTGACGCGAAAGCCCAGGCCGATGCCGACGCCGTCGAGGAAGCTGTGCCCGACGAAGGCCATGGCGGCGAGCATCCCGACGTGCGGGTGGCGGTGCGCGGCGTATTCCTCCTCGTGGGAATGATGCAGGACGATGAGCTTTTCCAGGACGTGGAAGGCGAGGAAGGAGCCCACGAACGCCGTCATCACGCCCGTCGGCGCGGTCTTGGAGGCGGACAACTGCGACACGATCTCCGGGAAGATCTCGAAGCCCACGATGCCGAGCAGGAACCCGGCCATGAAGCCGAGGATGAGGTGCGCGCGGTCGCGGAAGCGCAGGGCGAAAAGGCCGCCGAGGACGGTCGAGGCGAACGTGGCCACGGCGAGGGTCATCGACAGCACAGCGCCCCATCATGCCTTGTTTGAGCCGAGCGCGTCAACCAGACTTTGACGGGCGGCCAATGGCCCCGACATCGCCCCCGCGCTACAATGAGAGCGTTGCCCAGGAGGTGCGCCATGAAAGCGTTCGCCCTGGCGCTGCTGGCCTTCGCTTGGCCCGCGGCCGCCCAAGCCCCGGTCCCGCAGAGGCTCTCCGACGCCCAGATCCTCCAGGCCCTGAAGTCGGCCGACGACGCCGAGATCGCCGCCGCGCGCCTGGCCCTCCAGAGGGCTTATGCCCAGCCCGTCTCGAGCTTCGCCGACCGCATGATCCACGACCACGGAGCGCTCGACGGCAAGATCAAGGCGCTCTCCCGCTCGCTCGGCGCCGGCCTCCAGGAAAGCTCCGAAAGCCGCCGGCTCGACGCCGGCGGCGAGCGGGCCCTCGCCGGCCTGCGCGGCCTGGCCAAGGGGCCGGACTTCGACCGGACCTACGTCAACGAGCAGGTGGAGGAGCACCGCTCGCTGCTCGACGAGATCGACGAAAGGCTCGCGCCCGCCGTCCGCAACCCGAGGGTCGCGACGCTCGTCGGCAAGGCCCGAGACCTCATCGCCGCTCACCTGGCCGCGGCCCGGCAGCTTCAGGCCGGCCTGCAAGGACGCTAGAGCCGCTTGAGCAGGTCGATGATGTGGCTCGGGTTGGAGCGCCGCTTGAGCACGAGCCTGACGCGGCCGTCGGCGCCGATGGCCACGAAGCTCGCGTGCCCGTTCTCCGGCATGCCGTAGGCGCGCGCGATGCGGCCGCCGTCGTCGGCCAGGATCGGGAACGGGACGGCGCGAAGCCTTCGGAACTCACCCACGTCCCGCGTCGTGCCGCGCTGGACGCCCAGAAGGAAGACGTCCTTCTTGCGCAGGCCCGGAAACGCCTCGCCGAAATCGCCCGGGCGCCTGGCCTCCCGGGGAAGCCCCGGCGAGAAGAAGCAAAGCACGAGGGTCGAGCCGCGGTAGCCGGTGCTGCGGTGGATGTGGCCCTGCTCGTCGGACGCCTCGAAGAACGGCGCCTCGGCTCCCGGCTCAAGGACCGTCGTGGTGTCGGCCATGGGACCTCCCTTGCTCCATGAATTTTAGCTCCCCGGCCCTGCGCGCCGGGTCAAGACGGGGTCACGTCGGCGTGACCCGCAGCAAGACGTCGCGGCGCAGCGAAAGGAATTGCTCCAGCTCCTGCGCGGGCCGCCCGCCGAGGCGCCCGGCGTCGCCGCAGACCAGGTCGAAGGCTCCCTCGCGCGCCGCCGCCGCCAGGGCCAGGGCGCGCTCGACCGCGGGCGCGGGCAGCCCGGACCCGGAGAGCGCTCGCGCGTAGTCCTCGTCGGAAACCGGGCGGTAGGCCACGGGACGGCCGGCCGCCTCGGCGGCGGCCCGCGCGGCCTCCTCGGCCGTCACCGCGCGCGGGCCGCAGAAGAAGTACGTCCGGCCCTCGTGGCCGGGCCCGGCCAGAACCGCCGCCGCGGCGGCCGCCGCGTCTTCGAGCGCGATAAAAGCCACGGGCGCCGTCGCCGGCGCCTCGTAGACCCCGGCGCGCACGGCCTGCGCCAGGGGCCCGAGCAGGTCCTCGGCGCGGCGG
>DAIDHI010000002.1 GCA_027452025.1 Elusimicrobiota bacterium
ACTGCGGCACGGCAGGCGTCTCTGACGTTGTGACTTCCATGGCGACCTCCATTCTATCACGGCCCACGGAAGGGCAACGCCGCTTCAACTGTCAGTTAATTCAACGGCAAAAGTCTCCAATTTAAGCTGGTCCTGAACACCAGCACAGTAGATTCTCGATCAGATGGACCAGCACCGGAGCACCTAGGCTTCCGGTCCAGATCCTGATTCCGCCGTACAAGAGGCCGGACACGAAGTAGCTGGCGAAACTCCACGCTCCGTGGAAATCGTGCGCGGCAGCGAAAAGCAGCGACGCCGCGAAAAGACTCGCCCATCGGCCGATGTATTTCTGCAGGGAAGTCTGGATCAGCCCTCGGTATAGAAGCTCCTCGACGATGGGGATAAGCAGGACGGGCGTGAGAAAGTGGTTATAGACCGTAGGATTGGCGGTCAGGAACCAATCTGGGTCGATATGCACCGAGACGCTGTGCGGCATCCTTTGCAGGAACCAGGCATCAGGAAGAGCCCGCAGGACATGCTGCGCCAATTGGGACAACGCCGCGAGCATCGGGGCCCATGCCAGGAATCCAAATCGGGAAGGCCTGCGCCACCCGATGTCCTCTTCCTTCATCGACAGGCAGCGCAAGCCAATGACCACCAAGGCGATCCGGAAGAGGTTGTCGAGAATGGCATGAGAGAAATGGACGTAAAAATAGGCGTCGTCCCCATTGAAGCCGCGCGCCTCGAGCCACCGAGTCAAACCATCGACGGCATGATATGAGGCGAACCAATAAAGGTTTCGCAGGGACAACGCGTATATCAGCGCGATGGGAATCAGGAAGCGCGTCCAGGGGGAGGGCTCGCGCGAGCCCTCCCCCTTTTCGATGCGCTCGAGCTCAGTGCTCCGTGCCACCGGAGGTCGCGCCCGGACCCGACTTGTGAACGTCGAAGTCATGGGAGGTCGTATTCCTGTTGTCGTTCTGCTGGTGCCTGTGGTCGTCCTGGTTCTGCTGCCAGCCGCGGGCAACGTCGGGGTCGTGCTGGGGGTTGTTCCGCCGCGAGTTCGGGTCCGTATGCTCGTCGCTCACGAGAACCAGCCCTTCGCGCCTTCGTCCGCCGAACAGCAGGGCGACCGCGGCGATGAAGCTCGCGCCGGCCGCGCCGAAAGGAAGCCCGGAGCCGGAAGACTCCCTGCCGCCGCCCTTGGGAGCCGGGACGTAAACGGCATCGACCGAGCGGCTCGGAGAAGGCGAACCCAAACGCTGCGATCCGCCCGCTCGGGCCGACGAGGAGCCCCCCTCGAAAGACACCGGCGCATCGTCGGAAGCCGCCGGCCTCCCGCTCGAATTTTCGAAAAACTTGCCGAGCTTCTCGGCCGCCTGAGAGATATCCCCCTCCCCCACGGCCTTCGAGATCCGCGCCGAGGCCGCCGCGTAGGGCGTGAGGCTCCGTGACTCGCGATCAGGCCGAGGCCCCAACGGCGGCGGCTCCTGCCACGGACCGCAGCGCCACGAGCACGACGTCGGGTCAAGGATGGGCACGGTGCCAGGAAGGCATTCCGGCTGCGGGATTCGATCGATGAGCGGGCACCTCAGAAACGGCCCCTGATCCGGCTGAGGCAGCTTGAGGGACGCTGTTACGGTCGCCTGGACGGCGGGCGGCATGGAGGCCGACAGACCGGCTGAAGCGCCGCTGGCCAGGACCGAGACGCCCCCGAGCGCCATGATCACGATCTTACTCATTTTCATTCCTTCTCTCCTGCGAAACGATTGAGGGTGAGGTTCGGAGACCCCCAGCCTCCTTCCTCTTCCTCTGGCCCCATCCGGTTCCGGCCGGATCGTGGATGCCCCAGAGCCGATTCTCCGGGCTACAGAGATTCTCCTCACTGACGGAGAACCTACCGCTTCACGCCTTTCTCGGGAGCAATTTCCATGCCGCCTTAGAAAGTGTGGAATCAAGCCTCTTTGCCCGAAGGCCATTCCCAAACGGTAAGGAATGCGGGCCAAATGGGAATCCGACTAATTCTTCGATCGTCACCATATTAGACGGACGACCGGGTCACGGCGTTCCCGCAAATATATGGAAGAGGCGCAGGAAATCGCGGGAACGATTGAGCTTCCAATTCGTCTCTACTAGAGGGGGCGCCGCGGCACCTAAATTGCTCCCGGCTTGATGAGGTTCGTCCAGAACACTTAGCTCAAATCGAGGAGGAAGTTTCGAATGAACAATGCGAATCATCGCCTGCACGCCGGGATCGCCGCGCTCGTGGTCTCGCTGTCGTCGTTGGGAGGCCGAGCACTCGCCGCCCCCTCAGGCCAAGCGGCGTCGCAGCTGAACGCCCAGGCGGCGGCGTTCGGAATTCAGGGCGCCGCCCTGGTGCCTCTCGCTCGCGCCCAGGCGGTCACGGATGGATCGGCGCTCCAGAACGATCCGCAGGCCGTGATGGCGGCTCTATTCGCCACTCCGAAGACCCTGAAGACGTTCGTGAAGTGCGATTACGGCGGAGAGCACCTCACGGTTCCGATTCAGCGGTGGGAGACGGGTTACATGGTGACGAAGGACGCCACGGGCAACGAGGTCCGCCAATCCTACCAATACCCCATCATCGACCTCGGGAACTTTCGCCAAGTCGGAGACGGCCAGCTCTGTTGGCAGGTCTGTCATGAGGCCTGCGACGGCTACGGCGCCTGCTGGTTGTCGTGCACCTATCATTGCACGAACGGCGGCGGC
Organism: Elusimicrobiota bacterium; assembly: GCA_027452025.1. Lineage (GTDB taxonomy): Bacteria > Elusimicrobiota > Elusimicrobia > UBA1565 > UBA9628 > DAIDHI01. The sequence continues at coordinate 2,710 of DAIDHI010000002.1, forward strand.
GAGGGAGATCCCCGGCGCAAGGGATGATCGGCTTGGGGAAGCGAAAGAACGGACGGCCGGCGCCGCTGCTTAGGCGCCGGCCGTTGACGGGCCGGCGAGGCAAGGCTATCCTGAGGAGGCTCGATGATCAGCACGAAAGATGACGTGTCTATCCGGGTCGGGCGCTATTCCCGCGCCCGGCTAATGGATGCTCTGGAGCTTCTCGGATTTTTCCTCATCGTGCTTCTACCCGCCTTTCTGTCGAATTTCACGCCGGATACGTCGCAAGCCGCGCAACACAGCGAACTCTATTCGCAGTTGGGATTCCTCAAGGAGCTCCTTTCAAGCCTCCAATTCGGACTCGTCGCGGCTTTTTTTCTCTCGTGGCGCGACCCGAGACGATTTTGGGGTGATCTCGCCTCCCGCGAGATCCCCTTTCCCAAGCAGATGCTCGCCGGGCTGGGACTTTGGTTCGCCTACTACTTGTTCTTCGACCTATGGGGCTTCTTGGGCGCGTTGGCCGGGATTCATTCCCCCTCAATCGCGTGGCTCCATCCAGCCAACGCGAACGAGACGGCTCTCAACGCGGTCTTCAGCGCCGTCAACGGCATTTCCGAGGAAGTCATGCGCGTCTATCTGCTAGAGCAAACCCGGCGGCTCGGCCTAGGCCGAAATGGAGCCGCCATCGCCGCCGCGGTGGCGATTTCGTCCTACCATCTCTATCAGGGCGCCTTCACGATCGGAGCGTTCTTGATCGTGAATTTTGTTTTCAACCGACTCTATCTTTCGAAGAAGCCCCTGGTGACGCTCATCACCTGGCACATCCTGTCCGACTTCATGCACTCGACCGACCTCGTGGGGTGGCAGCTGGTGACCGAATTGGTCAACGGATCACTGGGGATGGGCCTCTTCGCCCTCTTCAAAGGGCTCAGGCACCTTTTCTAGACGAAAGCCTTAGGGGTGGGTCTTGTAGTAGTATCGGACCCAGAAGCCGATCGTGTCGGCGCATTCGGCTTTCGCCTGGGCCGACGGGATGTCGGAAGTGCCTGAATTACTCTCGACGACGGCCCCCGTCTCTAATGGATAAGACAGACCTTTTTCGAGGCGTGCGTCCGCCATGCACATAATGGGCTGCTTCCAAAGCGCGAATCCCTGCGCCACGGAGGCCAGGTTCGCCTCGTCGTTAAGCACCTTGAAACGAATCGTCTGCATGGAACAGATTGCGACCGTCAATATCGAGCCCGCGGCTACGAGTTGCCACCGCTGGCGGAGCCAACGGCTTGAGAACAGCGAGATTTCGCAAGCCCATGCACCGAACGCGACAGCCCATGCCGCCAACAGCCCCCAGAGGAACCGGTAGGTCAAATTGAGGTCGATCCAAGTCGCCCACTGGATGGGCAAGAGGAAGAATATCCCCAACACAATCCCAATGCAGCTAAATAGGATGGAGATCCGGACAAGTGGTGATGGAAACCGGGGCACGGTGAGTGAAGGATAGAACACATTTTCTATCCCAGCAATAGTGTGGGCCTGAGGGTCAAGGTGGAGCGCAGGCATAGGAGCTATTCAGCCCGCAGTTTCTTGAGGCGACTCGATAAGGAGAGCGCCGCCTTATCCAGTAGAGTTAATAAGAGATTCTTGCCACTTTCTCAACAAATTGGTTTAATGGCTCCGCTCTACTCCTCGTGGCGGGGTAGCTCAGTGGTAGAGCACCGGTCAACAATCGGCCCCTCTCGCCGGCGACGGCGGGAATTGCATCAGGCTATATCGGTGGAACTCCCACCCGCAGCAATGCGGAGGACAATACCGAGGGAAGGCCTCAGGGAACGTAAACCCTGAGGAACCCGTAACGACTACACGCCTGACCGCTCTCGAAGCGGAAGATATAGTCTGGACTTCACGGTAACGTGAAGAGGCTGGAAGTTCAGCCCTGGCTCGAAAAAGGAGCCGGTAACAAATCGCTGAAAAACCGGGTGTCGACAGTTCGATCCTGTCCCCCGCCACCATTTTGAAATTATCTCGACAGGAATCTCGACAAAAAAGTCGGAAAAAGGCGTAAGGGAGCGAGAAGAGGATCGAGAAAAGCGCTGGAAATCCCAGCGACTACTGAAAGGCGCCCGGCCACAGTACATCTAGTCTGAAAAACCGGGTGTCGACAGTTCGATCCTGTCCCTCGCCACCATTTTGATGAGAAAATCCATCCTGCTGGCGCTCGCCGTCGCCGCGCTGGCCTCTTCGGCCTTCTGCGCCCGGGTGACGATCGGGCGCGGCCGCAGCCTCGACTGGACGGTCCCGGGCAATCTCCCTCCCGGCGCGGAGTATCATCTGATCTACGAGGACCCCGTCACCCATGGGATCGAAGCCCTGGTGCGCTTTCCCTCCGGCTATTCCACCGATGCCCACCAGCACAGCCACGACGAGACGATGGTCGTGCTGCGCGGCAAGCTCGTGCTCGTCGTCGCGGGCAAGGCCACCACTCTGCGCGCGGGCGACTACGCGCTCATTCCCGCCGGCACGCCCCATTCCTTCAAGGCGCCCGGCTGGGGCGGCTGCGAGATGGTCATGACGGTCTCCGGCCCCTACGACGTCCTTCCCGCGACGCCCGCGCGCTGAGAAGCCGTGGGATTGGAGCGCGGCTTGCGGCAGTACCGGGCCGCCATGGAGAAGCTCAACGCTCCGGCTTGCGAAGCGGCCGCCGCCGAGCTCTATTGGACCCGGCACGACTTGCCTTGCGACCCGCGCTGGCGCGCCAAGCGGCGGGCGGAGCGGCGGCTTCTGGGCGAACTGGCGCGTCTCGGCGTCAAAGGGGACCCGCGGCGCCGCGCCCTCTACACTCGCTCGCGGCCTCGCGGCTGCCGCGTCTGCCTCAAAGGCAAGGGCGCCTGCCTGTCCGTCACCAACCTCTGCACCCGGGACTGCTTCTTCTGCCCCAATCCGCGTCCCCGCGCCGACCGCGTCGCGCTGGGGGGCTATCCGATCGACGAAGAGAGCCACCTCGTCCGAGTCGTCGAGCGCTTCGGGCTGGAGTCGATCGGCATCTCGGGAGGCGACCCCCTGACCCGGCTCGATCGCACGGCGCGCCTGGCGCTCTCCCTGCGCCGGCGCTTCGGCCCCGGCTTCTGGATGCAGCTCTACACCAACGGCGACCTCCTCAGCGACGAGGCTCTGCGCCGCCTGCGGCGCGCCGGGATCAACGAGCTGCGCATCGACCTCGCCGCCTACGGCTTCGATCTGCGGCCCGTCCGCCGCGCCCTCGACGGCATCGGACGCGTCACCATCGAGCTCCCCGTCATTCCGGAGCACGAGGCGCGGCTCAAACGGCTCATCGGCGAGCTCGACGCGCTGGGAGCGCGCCACCTCGTGCTCCATGAGCTCGGCTGCGCCGCAGCCAACCGGCGCAGCCTGGCCCGCCGCGGCTACCTTGCCAAGTCGCCGCGGCAGCCGACCAACTGGATGCGCCCGGTGTCCGACAGCGGGCTGGCCGCTCTGCGCCTTCTCAAGCACGCCCTTCGCACGACCCGCCGGATGTCGGTCTACTTCTGCTCGCACGACACCATCGAGATGATCAATCGGCGCGGCGTGCGCTATCGGCTCTCCCGCCTTCGCGCGCCGACCCCGGCCCGGCTAGACGGCCAGGAAAGAGACGGCGGCCGCGGACAGCGTAAAGCGCGCCGGCAGAGTTCCCACCGACTCTCCGTCCACGTTGAGGCGCATCGAGGAAGGACCGCGCGCCTCGAAGGTCCTGGCGCGCCAAGTGCGCACGCCGGGCGCCCGGACGTGGCCGCCCCAATAGAGCGAGGGCAGCCGCCGCAGAAGCTCAAAGCGCGATAGGCCCTCGACGGCGACGATGTCGAAAAGGCCGTCGGAAGGGTCGGCGGCCGGCGCGATGAGCATGCCCCCGCCCGTGGTCCGGGTGTTGGCGACGGCCACGAGATGATAGGGCGCCTCCCTTTCCTCGCGGCCGTCGAGGCAAAGCGTCATCGGCCGGGGCCTGGCCCGCGCCAGGGCCGACAGCGAGGCCAAGAGGTAGCTGCCCGCACCGCCGAAGCGCTTGCCCGAGGCCTCGACGGCGGCTCCGATCTCCCCGCCCAGGCCGAGGCTGACGATGTTGAGGAACCAGCGGCCGCCGCCGGGAAACTCCACGCGCCCGACGTCCAGGCGGACGAGGCGGCCTCGCGTCAGCGCCTCGAGGGCCGAAAGCGGGTCGCGCGGCAGGCCGAAGTGCCGCGCCAGGTCGCAGCCGGAGCCGAGGGGACAGACTCCCAGGACGGCGCGCTCGCGCGCGGGCGACTCCATGAGTCCGTTCAAGACCTCGGCCGCCGTGCCGTCGCCTCCGCAGGCGATGAGCCGCTCGCAGCCTTCGGCCAGGGCCCGCGCGGCGAGCGCTTCCCCGTGGCCGCGGCGCTCGGTGAGGTAAATCCGGCTCTCCGGAAAGAGCCGGTCGGCCAGGGGCTTGAGCCGCGCCCACTGCCGGGCGGCCCGGCCGTGGCCGGCCGAGGGGTTGATGATGAAGGCGGTATTCAGGGCGCCGTGGCGACGTCGGCGGTGCGCACGAGCTTGCCGGCGTCGATCATGCCGTAGCCTTGGGCGTTGGCGTCGAGCCCCGGCAGAGGCGTGGCGGCCTTCTCGAGCTGCGCGAGCACCCCGTCGGGGCCTCCCAAGCCGCGCCAGCCCTGGGAGACGGCCAAGGCGGCCATGCCCGTCACGAACGGCGTGGCCATCGAGGTGCCGGAGAGGCTCAGGTAGCCGCCGCCAAGATATGTCGAGACGATGTCCACGCCCGGGGCGATGAACTTCACCTGCGGGCCGCGGCTGGAGAAGGAAGCCAGCTGATCGTTCCAATCGCTGGCCGAGACGGCGATCGTCTCCGGATAAGCGCCCGGATAGCCCACGCTTGCCCCGGAGTTGCCGGCCGCGGCGACCACGACGACGCCTCGCGCCTCGGCGTAGCGCAGAGCCTCCTCCATGGCGGCGCTTCCTTGCGGCGACCCCAGGCTCATGTTGGCCACCTGCATCCCGTTGTCGGCCGCCCAGATGATGCCTTTGATCACGTCGGAAAGGCTGCCCGTGCCGTCGGCGTCCAAGACCTTGACGGCATAGAGCCTGGCCTTCGGAGCCACGCCCACGACGCCCTTGCCGTCGCGGATGGCGGCGATGATGCCGGCGACGTGCGTGCCGTGGCCGTTGTCGTCGACGTAGCTGCCCGGAGCCTGCGAGCCGGTGATCGCGTTATAGCCGCCGTCGACTTTCCCCTGCAAGTCCGGATGGGTCGTGTCGATGCCCGTGTCGATGACGGCGACGCGGACGCCGGCGCCCTCGGTGTAATCCCAGGCCGCCGGAGCGTCGACGCGGGCGATGCCCCAGGTGATCTCCCCGCGCCGCGCCATGGCGCGCACGGGCTTGGACCAGGAGAAGCGAGGCAGCCCGAGAGATTCCAGCGCCCCGCCGCGGTTGAGCGTAAAAGCGGCCGGCGCCTCCTCGATCCATTTGACCCGATAATCGGGCTCCACGTTGAGGACGCTGGAGCCGGCCGGAGCTTGGCTGAGGCCCATCGCGCTGCGCAGGGTCTCGATGAGGCCGGTCTGCTTGGGCGGCACCTCGGCGACGACGGCGACGAAGGCCCTGTTGGGGTCGCTGCTGAGGATCGAGGCCACGGGACGAGCGCCCATCTGGCGCAGCGCCTGCGCGCGCGCGCCCGGCGCCGTGCCGGCCTTGAAGGTGACGATCACCCGCTGCGAGCCGGAGCCGGCGAAAGCCGGGGCGGCCAGGGTCGCGGCCGCGAGGGCCAGGGCCAGAATCTTCTTCATAGACAATCTCCCTTGGATCACTTGACGAGCAATGCGGCGTCGATCATGCCGTAGCCTTCCTCGTTGCGGGGAAGGCCGATGGGCCGCGCCGCGCGCCGCAGCGCGGAGCGGACCTGGTCGGGGCCCGAGACGCCGTGGGCGATCGCCAGCGCCGCCAGGCCGGTGACGTGCGGCGTCGCCATGGACGTCCCGTCATACCAGTCGTAGCCTCCCGGGACCGTCGACTTCACGTCGACTCCCGGCGCCACGAACTCCACTTTGGGCCCGCGGCTGGAAAACGAGGCCAGCTTATCCTGCTCGTCGCTGGCCGACACGGCGATCGCGTCCGAGTAGGCGGCGGGATAGCCGACCGCGCCCCCGCTGTTGCCCGCGGCCGCCACGACGGTCACGCCGTGCGCGTGGGCGTATTTGATCGCCAGGCGCAAGAACAGCGAGCCCATCGGCGAGCCCAGGCTCATATTGACGACCTGCATGTGATGGTCGGCGGCCCAGATCAGGCCTTTGACGATGGTGCTGATGCGGCCGCCGCCGCCTTTATCGAGAACCTTGATGGCGTAGAGGCGCGCGCGGGGAGCCACCCCCACGACGCCCTTGCCGTCGAGCACGGCGGCGATCGTGCCCGAGACGTGCGTGCCATGGTCGTTGTCGTCGAAATAGGGCTTCTGCGGGTCGATGGCGTTATAGCCGCCGGCCACGTTGGCGCGCAGATCCGGGTGCGCGGCGTCGATGCCGGTGTCGATGACGCCGACGCGCACGCCCTCGCCCTCCGTGACGGGCCAAGCCGCGGGGGCGTCGACCCGGGCCACGCCCCAGGGCACTTCCGCGGGATTGACCCAGGACGGCAGGCGCGCCGAGATCCCTCGCCGCGCGGGCGTAAAGCGCGGCAAGGCCCGCAGCACGGCTTGGAGAGGCGGCAGCTCCGCCTGCGAAAGCCAGTCGCGGTAGACGTCCTCTTCGGCGCCGAGGAGGCCTGGGCCCTGCCAGAAGGCGTCGAGCGTCACGGCCCGGCCGGGCCGGACCTCCACGACGGCGGCGTCGATGGCGTCGAGGGTCTCGACGACGCGCCCGCCGAGGCGCTCGGCCGCGGCCGAGCGCTGCGCGGCCGTCGTGCCCGCCGGGAAAGAGATCAGATACCGGCGCCCCGGCTCCTGCGCCATGCCCGCCTGCGCCATCCAAAGCACCGCCGCCAGCAGAAAAATCGTCTTCATGGAACCCCCGGCTCGCGAGGAACGGGGTGAGACTAGCATACTGCGGGCCAAAAGGCCCAGTCCTGGCGGGCCTTTCGGGAGGCCCATTTTGGGCCCATGCCTTTTGTCAAGAATCGCAGGGTTGACGAATCAAGGGGGCGGGGCTATACTCCCCCAAGCGAGGACGCCATGAAGAAGCTATCGACGAAGAAAGCGCGCCGGAATGCCCGTCAGGACCACCCTCTCGAGCTCGATCGCGGCTGGCAGGAGTTGGAACTCCAGCACGACCGGCTGAAATTCGACTGGATGAGCCTGGCGGCGCAGCTCGGGGTCGGTTCCCGCAGCCGGGCCTTTTGACCTAGTCCTGTTCGCCGCCTCGGTCGCGGTGCCAGCGCACGGTCGCCTCGCGCGACCGTCGCCCGAAACGCGTCACGATCGAATCCACCGCCGCCAAAAGGCGTTCCTCAAGCTTGCGCTCGCGAAACGCCTCGAGGACACGGTGCGCGTCGAGGTGGGAGACGGCCTCCCACAGCTTCGCGTCGGCCCGGGCCTCCCGCTCCATCGCCTCCCACTGCTGCGGCGCATGCGTCTTGGCGGGCAGCTTCAGTTCGTCCTTGAACGAGACGCTCGCCTGCCCGCCCTGTCCCTGCACCGCGCAAACGCCCGCGGCCTGCGCCCACGCGGCCACCTCCGCCTCGGCGGCCTTGACGGCGAGCTCGAGCTCCTTGAGGCGGTCCTTGAGCTCGCGCCGCTCGTCTTCGAGCCGGCCCAGGCGCGTGGCCAGGCGAAAGCCCTCGTCGGCGAGGCGCTGCGGCGGCGGCAGCGCGGCGATCTTCTCCGGGTGAGCCCATGCGGGACAAAGATCGCGGTATTCGCACCAGTCGCAGAGGACGGTCTTGTTGACGGGAAAATCCCGGTCGCGCTTGATGCGGGAAATGAGCGCGGCCACCTCGGCCTTGAGCCCCTCGAGCTGCTCGGCGGTGCGCGTCGAGATCAAGCTCTTGCCGTGGCGCACGTAGTGCCAGATCAGGCGCACGCCCTTGGCGTCCGGCCACGTCGCGCGCACGGCGGCGTCATAGAGCGCGAGCTGCCAATCGGCGTCCACCTCCGCCTGGGCCGGCAGCGTCTTGCCCGTCTTGTAGTCGTGGATCTCGAAGGCGCCGTCCTTGCCGAGCGCGAGACGGTCGATGAAGCCCTCGATGCGGATCGGCCGGCCTTCGACCGGCAGCGAAAAGCCGATCTTGCGCTCGACGGCGACGGTCGTGTCCTCGTCGAACGGCGCGTGAGCCGCGTAGTAGCGCTCGACGCAGGTCCGCCCCAGGCTCTTCCAGTCCGCGACGCCGTAGTCGCCGCGCAGCTTGATGTCGTCTCCGAAGCCCCGCGCCCAATGCTCCTCGAAGGCCGCCAGCGCCTCATCCTGGGAAAGCTTGCGGCCGTGCTGAAGCGACTCGTAGAGCTTCTCGAAGGCCGCGTGCACGCATTCGCCGAGGAAAGCCTCGATGGAGCGCCCCGGACGGCGAATCTTCTCTATGTAGCGGAAGCGGTAGCGGCGCGGGCAGTCCTTATAGACGTCGAGCTTCGAGGGCGAGAACTGGGTCGAGGAGTCGCCCTCGAGCACTAAAGGACCTCGAGCAGGGCGAAGTGCAGGTACTCCGTCTCCGGCATCGCGAGGAGGACCGGGTGGTCGGCGCCCTGGCCGCGCAGCGCCAGAAGGCGCGCCGGCCTGCGGGCCTGCGCCTGCGCCAGCCGCAGCATCTCCACGAAGATCTCCCGGCTGACGTGGTGGGAGCAGGTGCTCGTCGCGAGCAGGCCGCCCTTGGGCAGCGCGCGCAGCGCCATGCTGTTGAGCTTGGCGTAGGTGCGCAGCGCCTTGGGCAGGTTCTTTTTGGAGGGCACGAAGCTCGGCGGGTCAAGAAGGATCATCTCGGGCTCGAAAGACTGTTCGCGCTCCACGAAGCTGCGCAGCGCCGCCTCGGCGTCGTCCTCCTCGAAAGTCGCCGCCTCGCCCAGGCCGTTGAGCGCGGCGTTTTCGCGGGCGAGGGCGATCGCCGGCCCGGAGCTGTCGATGCCGAGCACGGCCTTGGCGCCGGCCCTGGCGGCCGCCAGAGAGAACGCTCCAGTGTAGCAGTACAGATCGACGACGAGCTTGTCCTTGAAGTAGGGGGTCAGGAAGGCGCGGTTGTCGGCCTGATCGAAGTAGTAGCCGGTCTTTTGCCCTTCGCCGAGGGGCGCCAGCAGGCGCAGGCCGTTTTCGGCAATCTCCGCGCGCGCCGGGAGTTCTCCGGAATAAACCCGCGTCTCGGCCGGAAGGCCCTCCAAGGCGCGGGCGCGGTGGTCGTTTTTGAGGAAAATGCACGAGGGAGAGAGCAGCCTCTGGAGCGCGCCGGCGATCAGATCCAGGCTGCGCTCCATGCCGGCCGACAGCACCTGAAGCACCAGGACGGACCCGTAGCGGTCGATCACGAGCCCGGGCAAGCCGTCGGACTCCCCGAAGCAGAGGCGATAGTCCTTGGCGAGCGGCCGCACGCGCTCCCTGAAGGCGATCGCTTCGGCGAGCTTCCTCTCGAAGAATCCCTCGTCGATGCTCACGGGCTCGAGCGCGAGCATCCGGCAGGCGATGAGGCTCTTGGGATTGTAGAACGCCGTCCCGAGGGTCCAGCCGCCCGCCGCCTGGACCGACGCGACGCAGCCGGGCTCGGCGGGACCCTCGACGCGGTCGATCTCGTTGGAAAAGATCCACAGGTGACCGGCCTGGATCCGGCGCTCCTGGCCGGGCTTGAGGACGACCCTCGCGCCCGCCGCCGGCTCAACCGCGGGCTTCAACGGCATCTCCCAAGGAAGCCTTGTAGCGCGCCTGGAAACTGCCGTTGCGCACGGCCAGCTCCAAAAAGCCGGACGAGCCAAAGACGGCGAGCGCGCTGCCTTCGGGCTTGCCGGCGTAGCTGGCGCTGACGGGGCCGATCTCGCTTGCGCCAAAAAAGATCCTGGCGGCATCCGGGACGGCCGCGCGAGCGACGTTGGTGATCGCGTTTCCGAAGCGGTCGAAAGCCAGCACCTCGCCGCTGAGGACCGGGCCTTGTCGCCGCGCCTCGGGGAAGGTGAGCTCCCAGGAAGGCCGGACCGCGGGCCCCAGAGCCGCGGGACGCCGGCCGCCGGCCAGATGAGCGGCCACGGGAGCGAAGATGTCGCGGCCGTGGAAGGTGGAGCTCACCTGCGAAAGCCAGAGCTTCCGGTTGGAAACCTCCCGCCATTCGAGGACCGGCTCCGTCAGCCAACTGAGCAGGCCGTTGTCCGGCGACAGGAACTGGTGCCGGGCGGTGCGGGCCCATAGGATCTTTCGGGCCGAGCCCACGCCTGGATCGACGACGCAGACAAAGAGCGAGCCTTTGGGAAAGAAAGGCGCGCTCAAGCGCAGCTGAAACGCCCCCGCGCGCACGTCCTGGGGCGGCACCTCGTGGCAAAGATCGATGACGCGAGCCGCGGGGGCCAGGCCGGCGATGACGCCCTTCATCACGCCCACGAAGGGATCGTGATGGCCGAAGTCGGTGAGCAGGACGATCGGGCAGGGCTTCACGAGACGCCGCCCCGCTTCAGGATCTCCCAGACCGCGTTTTTGTAGACCTCGAGATCGAAGCAGGCCGCCAGATCCTTCTTGGACAGGCGCTTGGCCACGGCGGGGTCGGCCTCCAAGATCTTCCGGAAGGGCTCGCGGGTCTTCCAGCACTTCATCGCGCTTTTCTGCACCAGCTCGTAGGCCGCCAGGCGCTCCATCCCCTGGTCGATGAGCCGCAGCATGACGCGCTGCGAGAACATCAGGCCAAACGAGCGGTCCATGTTCTCCTTCATGCGCTCGGGATGCACCTGCAGGCCGTCCAGGACGCCTTTGAAGCGCGCCAGCATGAAATCCAGCACGATGTGCGCGTCGGGAAGGATGACGCGCTCCACCGACGAGTGGCTGATGTCGCGCTCGTGCCAGAGGACGACGTTCTCCACCGCCGCGCCCTCGTAGGACCGGAGGAGGCGGGACAGGCCCGTCAGATTCTCGCACAGGATGGGATTGCGCTTGTGCGGCATGGCCGACGATCCTTTCTGCTCGGCGCCGAAGGGCTCCTCGATCTCGAGGACCTCGGTGCGCTGCAAATGGCGGATCTCGACGGCCCAACGCTCGATGGCGGCCGCGGAAAGGACCAGGGCGTGGAAATAGTCGGCATGGCGGTCGCGCGGCACGACCTGCGTGGAGACGGGCTCGGGCTTGAGGCCGAGCTTCGCGCACACCTGGGCCTCGTACGCCGGGCCGACGTGCGTGAAGGCGCCCACGGCTCCGGAGATCTTGCCGTAGGCGATGAGGCCGCGGGCGCGCTTCATGCGCTCGATGTTGCGCAGCGCCTCGGCGTGCCAGCCGGCGAGCTTCACTCCGAGGGTGATCGGCTCGGCATGGACGCCGTGCGTCCGCCCCGCCATCCAGGTCAGCTCGTGCTTGCGCGCCAGCGCCCGCAGCCGGGAGGCCACTTCCTCCCACTCGGCGACGATCAAATCCGCGGAATCGCGCATTTGGATCGCGAGCGCGGTATCGAGGACGTCGGAGGAGGTCAGGCCGTAATGCAGATATTGCCCGAGCTTGGGCGCCTTCTCCTTGACCTGCTGCGCCACGGCGGCGAGAAGCCCGATGACCTCGTGCTGGGAGCGGGACTCCTTTTCCCGGCCCTCGTCCGAAACGGACTTTTGGAGAAGCGCGCGAAACGCGCGCAGCTCCCCCGCGGGGATGCCCTTCTCCACTGCCAGCACCTCGAGGAAGGCTTCCTCGACTTGGAGCATCACCTTGAGGCGATGCTCGTCGCTCCAAAGCCGCGCCATCTGGGGGCGCGAATAGCGCTCGATCATGGCGTCCTCAGTCTCCTTCCATGACGCCGGAGGCCTGCTTGCTGACGTCGGTCGGCGGTATGCCGGAAGCGCACTGGGGGCAGGATTCCGGAGAACAGACCTGCAGCGGATAAGAGATGAGCGTGCGGGCAGGCACGGACAAGCAAAGTCCGGAGGTCGAGCGGTCCACGATCGCACCCACGCCGATGACGCGCGCGCCGTAGGCCTGGGCCAGGGTGACGATCTCCGCGCTCAGGCGCCCCGTCGTCAGCACGTCCTCGATGACCAGGACGCGCTCTCCGGGCGCGAGCTTGAATTGCCGCCGGAACGCCACCATCCCATTGTTGCGCTCGGCGAAGATCGCGCGGCACTTCAGGATGCGGGCCACCTCCTGCCCGAGAACGACCGAGGACATCCCCGGGGAGATGACCACGTCGACGCGCGAGCTGAATTTCGAGGCCAGCGCCTTGGCGAGCTTCTGCGCCACGTGCGGATACTGCAGCACCAGGGCGGTCTGCACGTAGACCGGGCTGTGCAGGCCGGACGCCAGCTGAAAATGCCCGGCGACGACGGCGCCGTGCTCCTGCAAGAGGCCCAACACGTCCATCTTCTTCATCACGCTCACCGGGACGCCTCCTCGGTCGACAGGGTCTTCAGCTTCTTGATCGCCGCGAAGCGCTGCCGCGAGCGGCTGCGCGCGGCCGCCAGCGCCTTCTCGATCTCATCGGCGGCCATCTTGCGCAGCCTCGGCTCGAGCTCGGGCTGGTTGAGGTCGCCCTTGACCCGGAAGCCGATGGCCGGCCGGCCGGCTTCGTCGACCCACCACTCGGGCAGGGGTGCGCGATAGCTCGTCAGCCTGGTCAGGATGTTCATATCGACGAGCTCTCGGCCGAAGTCGGCCGTACCGTCGGCGAAGGCCACGAGCTGCGGGCTGTCGACGTGAAAAAAGCGGGTGGTCACGACGCCGCGCCGGATGCCGTACTGGCCCTCGATGCGGTTGAAGTCGAACGTCGTCGGGTAGGCCGTCGCCGCGCTGAGCACAGAAAGGCTGTTCATCTTGTGCATGTAAATGTAGGGCAGAAAGACGATTTTAAGAAATTTATTGGCGTTCTGGACGGCCTGAATGTCGTTGACCCGTCCCGGGCCGAAACCCACCCTGACGTCGCCGCTGACCCGGCGCAGCGTGGGCGTGACGCCGTGCAGGTCCCAGAGCAGGTCGGCGTTGCGGAAGCTGAAATTCTTGTGAGTGGTCTCTCCAATCACGATGTGTCCGACCGTGTCCGGGAAGTGTTTGGGAATGGCGATCTTGAAGACGCGCACCCACGACTTGTGGGCGGCCTCGGCTGTCTCCACGGGCGATGGGCCGGAGTGCTTCGACAAGGCCTCCACGATCTGCTCGACGAGGATCTCGGCGCTCTCCCAGCGCAGCCGGTCGATGTTGCCCGACACTTCGATCTCTTTCGGATTCGAGAGCCGGCGGATGCGGCCCATCAGGCGCGCCCGCGAGCCCCCCCACTGGAGAGCCAGGCGGGAGAATTGCAGGACGTCGTGAGCCAGGCTCAGGGACGCGGCCACGTTCGTGAACGAATTGCCGAAGGCGCTGACGGACCCGTGCTCCGCCCGGACGACCCAGCGGGAGAAGTCGTCGTTGGCGGTCGCTTCCACGTCGCCGCCGTCGATGCGCGCCCGCGGCAGAACGGCCCGCACTCCCTTGGCCACGAGATGAGCGGTATGGACCGTAAGGTGTTCGGGGACGCCCGTCACGGAGGCTTCGACGGAGACCGTGCCGTCGAGGCCGAAGCGCTGCCAGGCCGAATGCATCTTCGCGGCGTAGGCCAGCGGGAAAGGCTCGAGCGCCAGAGAGGCGTCGACCTTGGGCCCGTCGCCGGTCAAGTCGACGGTGCCGGAAGCCGAGCCCGACAGCGGCGGAGCGCTCACGCGCAGTTGCGTGATCTGCACGAAGCGCGGCTGCGGCCACTCGAGGTGCGCGCTCAGATGGCCGGCCGGCAGCCGCAGGTCCAAGGGCCGGCCGAGATAGGCCGTCCAGGCGTTGGGCCCGAGCGACGGCACCGAGACGTCGACGTCGACGGACGGCTGGACGAAGTCGGCCAGAGTCAAAGAGCCCCGCAGGGGCCGGCCGTCGAGAGTCAGCCGAAGCTGATCGGCGTGCACGAACGCCTGCGACCAGTCGAGCCCGGCCAGGGAGACCACGCCCTCGGCCGACAGCGTCACCTGCGCGCGGCGGCCGCGCAGCGGCAGGTCGTTGCTCAGGCTGAGGTCGAACGAAAAGGGATTTTGCAGGTCGAAGCGCCGCACGGTGAGATTGACCTGCGTCGCCCGGTATGACTGGCTGCGGCGCTTGTCATCGACGATTATCGTCCCGTCCTCGATGGCCGTGCGGTCGGCGTCAAGGGAAACGGAGAGCGCCAGCGGACCGGTCATCGCGGGAGACGCGGCCGAGGCGGGAGAAAAGACGTCCTCGACGTTCCAGCGGCCCTGCTCATTGCGCCAGAGGTGGATGCGCGGCCGGCTGACGCGCACGTGACTGACCTCGAGCCGGCGCTGGAAAAGGGCGGGCAGGCGGACCGTGATCAGAGCGTAGTCGCTTTCGAGCAGCGGCTGGGGATCGCCGATATCCGACACGCGGATGCCCTTGAGCTTGATGCCCTGAGGGGTCAGGATCAGGCTATCGATGCGGACTGCCCGGTGCAGCACCTGGCCCAGGCGCTGAGCCACCACGGCCTTGGCCGTCTCCCCGTTGATGAAATGGGGCAAGTAATAGAAAGCCCCGATGGCCGCGGCCAGGATCAAGGCCGAAAGCAGGCCGAAACCCTTGAGCAGGAGCCAGCCGACTCGCAGCGCGAAGCGGAGGTTTTTTTGCGCGCGCGACACAGGCGGGTGGGCTGACATGCGGGCGCCTCATTTTACCCCGTTTGATGCCGGTCGCGCTATAGAGACGCGGACAAGCCGCGCGCGGGACAAAAAAGCTAAAATCCCCGCGATGAGCGCCCTCACTCGCGCGCGGCTGGCGTCGGCCCTGAAGGCGGCCCGAATCGTCCGCATCCACGAGGGATTGGTCCGGCTCTGGCATGAGCGGGAAGCCGCTCTCTCGTCTTGGGAGCAGGCCTGCCGGCGGCTGCCCGTCCCCGAAGAGCCCATCGCCCGGCTCGCCGCGATCATCGGCAGGATCAACACCTATCAGTGGCACGAGGAGGATCGCGCCCGCGACACCGACGCCTCCGACGAGACGATCGCCGCCGTCAAGCGCTCGATCGACTGCTCCAATCAGCGGCGCGTCGACGCCATCGAGGAACTCGATGCCTGGCTCGAGAGCGCGATCAGGGCCGTCGGCGTCGTCCCGGGCGCCTCGGCGCCGCTCAATTCGGAGACGCCGGGCAGCCTGGTCGACCGCCTGTCGATCCTCGTCTTGAAGCTCTACCACATGGCGCAGCAGGCCAAGCGGCCGGACATCACGGCGCAGCAGCGCGCGCGCTTCGCCTCCAAGCTGAGGGCTCTGGGGGAGCAAAAGCGCGACCTGACGCGCTGCCTCGACGAGCTCATGGCCGCCGTGCTCGCCGGCCGCCGGCGCTTCAAGACCTACCGCCAGTTCAAGATGTACAATGACCCGGAAACGAACCCGTACATCAAGGCCGGGGCCCGGCCGGCAGAAGCGCGCTGACGGCCTCCAAGACCTCGGCCACGGACAC
The DNA here is from genome assembly GCA_027452025.1 of Elusimicrobiota bacterium. GTDB lineage: Bacteria > Elusimicrobiota > Elusimicrobia > UBA1565 > UBA9628 > DAIDHI01. The sequence goes on from DAIDHI010000002.1 coordinate 18,250, forward strand.
TCCCGCCACCGGCTGTCTGCGGATCACGTGCACGTCGGCGCGGCCCAGGGGCCGGTAGCGCCCGGGCTCGGTAGGCCCGAAGAGGGAGACGACGGGCACGCCGAGCGCGGCCGCCATATGTCCGGGGCCGGAATCGCCGCCCACGAAGAGCGCGGCTTGCGAGAGGATCTCCTTGATCGCCGAAATCGAGCCGGTCACGACCCGGACGCGGCCCTCGGGAAGGTCGCGCATGGCCCGCCGCAGGACGGGCTCCTCCGACGGGGAGCTGAGCACGGCCAGCCGCAGGTCGGGCCGGCGCTCGCACAGCCGCGCGGCCAGCTGCGACCACTTCTCCAGCGGCCAGTTTTTCTCGGGGTCGCCGCTGATCAAATGCAGGGCCGCGAGCGTGCCGTCTTGCCAGCCGAGCTCCGCCCGCCAGCGGACGCCGCGTTCTTTCTGCCGCGTCGACAGGCCGATCTCGGGAACGAGCCAATCGAGCGGCACGCTCCTGCCGCACCACGCCGAAGCCAGGCGCGCGTGATCCTCGACGACGTGGCCCGCGGGCGCGGGCTCAACGGCGACGGTCAAAAACGGGCCGCTCTTGCGCTGGCGCAAGCCGGCGCGCTGAGGGATGCCGGCGAGACGGCAGGCCAGCGCGCGCCGCCAGTCGCAATCGAGCACCAGGACGGCGTCATAGCCGCAGGCCCCGATGCGCGCCAACTCTCCGACGAAGCGCCGCAAGCTCCCTTTGCCGCGCCCCGGCGCCGCGTCCCAAAACGGGTCGGCGGCGTGCACCCGGACGCCGGGCAGATCGAAGAGCTCGCGCGCGTAATCCTTGACCCACAGCCCCAGCTCCGCTTCCGGCTCCAGGCGGCGCAGGGCCGGCAGCAGCGCCGAGCCCATGACGGCGTCGCCGAGGTTGTGAAGAGCCGCGACCAGGATCCGGCGCTTCCCGGCGGCCATGCGGCTAGCCGAGCGCCTTGAGCGCGACGGCGGCGGCCACCGGCAGCCACAGGTTGTCGTTGAACCACGTCGTCGTCGGGCAGAACTCCACGACAGTGGCGCAAAGCGCGGCGGCCGCGGCGGCGCCCGAGCCGAAGCCCGTCAACTTGCAGCTGAGGAAGCACGCCGTCCAGCAAGCGGCCGAGCCCTCCAGGGACTTCTTGCTGCCCGGCAAGCGCACTCGCCCGAGGCTCTTGCCGATCAGAGCGGCCGCGGTGTCTCCGAAGGCCACGCAATAGATCGAAGCCGCCACGATCTGCCGGTGGGCGCCGAAGAAGAGCCAGAGCAGCAGGACCCCGAAGGTCGTGTGAAAGAGGCCGCTGACGCGCCTGTGCTCTTCGGGGCGCGAGATGCTGGAAAACAGCGGCATGGCCACCAGAGCCTGGTTGAGCGCCGGCACGTAGAGGCGCCCGAGCTCCACGGCGGCCACCAGGGCGCTGAAGGCGTACATCCAGGGCATGACGCGCGGATAGCCGATGAGCAGATACGCCGCCAAAAACACCAGCGACAGCATGTGAAAGACCTTGCGCTGGACTTCCTTGAGCACGCTCATCGTGGTCAGAGATTCCTCAGCTGGGCGACAATGCCCGATGCGAGGGGCCGCAGCAAGCCCCAGGTCCAGCGCCAGAAGCCCTCGGTCAGGATCGCCACGTCGCGCAGCTCCCCGCCGATCGGGACCTCGCGGGGAAAGAGGGCCTTGAGCAGCGCGAGCAAGACGAGCCCATTGGCCAGGGCGATCCAGGAGATGGAGAAAACAGAGCCCCCCGCCGCCGCCAAGTCGGGCTGCCGCCGGTCCCAGAGGACCTCGCAGGTCTTGACGGCATGGAACGACAGCGTCACGCCCATGAGCGCCAGGAAAGCCGACTGTCCGCCCGCTGCCGGGCGCAGCCACAGGATCAGGCGGTAGGCGGCGATGACGGCGAGCGCGAAAAGCGGCACGCAGTACGGCGCCAGCGCGACGAAGGCGTTGGTCTGCGACAGGTCGACGTGGCCGCCGGACTCTCCGACGTGGAACGCCAGGACCTTCCCTCCGAAGGCCCAGGCCGCCAAAGCGTGCGTCAACTCATGGCCGAACACGTAGAGCTTGCGCAAGACGGTCTCGAGCCCGGCCAAGACGCTGCCCGGCTGCGCGGCAAAGCGCCCCAGGAGCCAAGCGGCCGCGGTCAGGCAGCAGCCCGCCAAAAACGGCAGCGACGCCGGGGACCTCACGGCGACGACGCCCAGGCCGCGCCCCGCGGCCGCGAGCGTCAGCCCGGCCGTCGGCAGAAGGACGAGCCCGATCAGGAGCCGGATCACTCGAACATGTACTCTTCGTAGCGGACGTGCTGGGCGTCGAGCTCCTTTTTCCAGAGCTCCTTGGTGGACGCCATCTTTTGGCGCGACAGCACGACCCACTTGCTTTCCGGCGGCGAGAACAGCTCGACGGCGGTCTGGAACCAGACGTAGGCGTATTTCAGCGAGCTTTCCTTGATGCGCTCGTCGTGCTCGAAGCGCGCCAGGTCGAGACGTTCGTCGAGCTCGGGCTGCGTGAGCTTGCCCTCCTTGAAGTCGGCGTTGAGACGAGCCTCCTTCTCGGCCAGGAGCTTGTCGTAGTAGGCCCTCTTGAGCTCGGGGTGAGCGTTCCATTCGAGGTATTTTTCCCCCTCGAGATAGGCCGAGCGCGCCCGCAGAACCAGATCGGCGTAGGCCATCGCGTAGACGGCCGCGGCGCAGGCCACCACGGCGAGGACGATCCGCTTCAACGGAGGCCGCCGCTCATCGGCCCGCCGCCGGAGGTCCGGTTGACGTCCGGCGGCCGGGTCCTGAGGATGTTGTGGATGGTGGCCGCCATCACCGCGGGGCGCAGCGGCTTTTCCATGAACTCCTTGACGTTGCTCTCAAGGCGCACCATCTCGACGTTCTTGCGGTCCATATGCCGCCCCGTGATGACGATGACGGGAATGTCGCCGCAGCCCGCGGCCTGCAGCTCGCGCACGACCTCGTAGCCCCCCATGCCGGGCAGCATGAAATCGAGCACGACCAGGTCCGGAGAGAGGGCTTGGACCTTGCGCAGGGCCTCGGTGCCGTCCATGGCGCGGTCCGTGCGAAAGCCCTCCTTCTGCACCACGTGCTCCATGAGATCGAGCAGGCTCTCGTCGTCGTCGACGAGCAAGACGAGCTTCTCGCCGGGGCTGGCCAGCTGAGGATCCGGCTGAAGCTGGGGCTCTTCGTCCATCAGGCGACTCCGCCTTCCTCGAGGTTCGGGCGCGTGCCCAGGATCTTGTGCAGGGTCACGGACAAAAGCGTCGGCTTGATCGGTTTTTCGAGGAAATCCATGACGTTGGATTCCTGCCGGATCATTTCCGCCGTCGAGCGGTCGGTGTAGCGCCCCGTCACGATGATGATGGGGACGCGGGCCGTGTCGCCTTGCTGCAGTTGCCGCAGGATCTCGAAGCCTCCGTAACGCGGCAGCATGAGGTCCAGGATCACCAGGTCGGGCAGCAGCTTCTGGATCGTCGAAAGGCCGGCCTCGCCGTCGGCTGCCGTTTCGACGCGGAACCCCTCTTTCCTGACCAGGAACTCGATGAGCTCCCGCACGCTGTCGTCGTCGTCGACGATAACGATGAGCTTGTCGGCGGGATTGGCGCTCATGCGCCCATTTAACCAAAAGGCCGCAGCCCGTTCAAGGATCGGTCAAACGGGTTTCCCGCCGGCTCGGGGCTCTAAAGGTTCGTGGTGACCAGGGTCTCGGTGTTGGAGACGCCGTCGACGCCGCGCACCTGGCTGACGATGAGGCCGCTGAGCTTGTCGATGGTGTCGGCCTCGGCGCTGAGGATCACGTCCCAGCCGCCGAAAGTCATGAAGACCTCCGTCACGCCCCCGATCGAACGAATCGTCTGGACGGCCTTCTGCTCCTTTCCGGGAGCCAGCTTGCAAAGCACGAACGCTTTCATGATGCCTCCTGAGGGGTGCCTGGCTTTAACCTTTTTAACTTATTCGTTCAAACAAGTTAAAAAGGTTAAAGCCAGGCACCGACTCCTCGACTCCTAGCGGTGCCGCGTCTTTCAGCGGCGCTGGTTCCAGCGCGCGCTGCGATACTTTCCGGCCAACTCCGCGCCGCGAGAAACCCAGGCCGGCGCGATCTCCAGGGAAAGCTGCGGCCATTCCGCCGTCAAACCCGCTGCAAGCGCGCTGCGAATCGCCTCCGCCCCCAGCGAGAGACGCTCGGGCCGCAAGGAGCCTTGGTATAAGCCGCGGCCGGCCCGGCGGCGCAGCGCTCCACCGAGGATCTTTCGCCCGGACTCGTCGACGAGATCCATCGGTTCCGGTCCCGCGAAGCAGAGCTTTTCGAGCCCCGAGCCATCGGCTCCCTTCTCGCGCGGGCTCCATAAGAACGCGGGCGAGCCGGCGGCCTTGAGGCCCAGATGCGCTCCGCGGTGTATGTTCTTATAAATCAGCGACGGGGCGCAGAGCCGCTCCCATGGGAAGACCAGGGAAAAAGTGACGTCTCCGTCGTGAAAAACGACGCCTCCCCCCGTGGCCCGGCGCACCGGCGGCGCCTGGCCGAGGCCGTGCCGCTGCGCCGCGCGCCGCGCGAACTCGAAGGCTTGCGAATATCCGAAGGTCACGGCCGGCCCGGCCCACGCGAAAAACCGCAGCACGGCGGCGGTCGCCGGGGCCATCTCCAGCACGGCCTCGTCGAGGCCCATCTGGCCGGCGGCGTCGAGCGCGGACGTTACGGGTGGTAGGCCGCGCACGAGCACAGGAAGTTGCGGTCGCCGTACGCGTTGTCGATGCGGGCGACGTGGGGCCAGTACTTTTGCTCCCGGGTCCACGGCGCCGGGAAGACCGCGCGCTGACGCGAGTACGGCCTCTTCCATTCATCGCCGCAGGCCGCCTGGGCGGTGTGCGGGGCGTTCTTGAGCAGGTTGTCGGCTCGGTCGGCCTTGCCCTGCTCGATCTCGGCGATCTCGCGTCGGATCAGGATCATCGCCTCGCAGAAGCGGTCGAGCTCCGCCTTGGATTCGCTTTCGGTCGGCTCGATCATGATGGTGCCGGCGACGGGAAATGAGATGGTCGGCGCGTGAAAGCCGTAGTCCATCAGGCGCTTGGCCACGTCCTCGACCTGGATGTCGGCCGTCTGCTTGAGGGGCCGAAGATCGAGTATGCACTCATGGGCCACCCAGCCGCCGCGCCCGCGAAAGAGCACCGGGTAGTGCTCGCCCAGCCGCCGGGCCACGTAGTTGGCGTTCAGGATGGCCGCCTTGGTCGCCTCCGTCAGCCCCGTCGCGCCCATCTGCGCGATGTAGGACCACGAGATCGGCAAGATAGAAGCCGAGCCCCACGGCGCCGCCGATAACGACCACTCCTCTCCGGGCAGGAAGGGCGCCAGGGCCTTCGTGACGCCGATCGGCCCCATGCCGGGGCCTCCCCCGCCGTGGGGGATGCAGAACGTCTTGTGGATGTTGAGATGGCAGACGTCGGCGCCGATGTCGCCGGGGCGGCACAGGCCGACTTGAGCGTTCATGTTGGCGCCGTCCATGTAGACCAGGCCGCCGGCGGCGTGGACGATCTCGCAGACCCTCTTGATGCCCTCCTCGAAAACGCCATGAGTCGACGGGTAGGTCACCATGAGCGCGGCCAAGTCCCCCACGTGCTCCCTCGCCTTGGCCTCAAGGTCCGAAAGCAGGATGTCGCCGGATTCGCTCGTCGCCACGGGCACGACCTTGAGACCGGCCATGGTCGCGGAGGCCGGATTGGTGCCGTGCGCCGACTGCGGGATGAGGCAGACGTCGCGGCGGCCTTCTCCACGCCTCTCGTGATAGCGCCGGATGACGAGCAGGCCGGCGTATTCCCCCTGAGAGCCGGCGTTGGGCTGCAAAGACACGGCGGCAAAACCGGTGATCTCGGCCAGCCACGAGGAAAGCTGCCGGAAGAGCTCCTGGTAGCCTTGCGCCTGATCGGCCGGAGCGAAAGGGTGCAGCCGGGCAAACTCCGGCCAAGTCACGGCCAGCATCTCCGAGACCGCGTTGAGCTTCATGGTGCACGAGCCGAGCGGGATCATCGAAGTCGTCAGCGAGAGGTCGCGGTTTTCCAGGCGCTTGAGGTAGCGCATCATCTCGGACTCCGAGCGGTGCGCGTGGAACACCGCATCGGCGAGGAAGGCGCTCTTGCGCGAAAGGTTCGGCGGCAGGGGTGCCTCGGCCGGCTCGAAGGCGGCAGGCTCGCCGGAGAAGATCTCCAGCAGCCGCGCGACATCGGCTTGCGAGACGGTCTCGTCCAGCGCGACGATCAGGGAATCGCCCAGGCGCCTGAGATTGACGCGGTGAGCCCGGGCGGCGGCCGAGATCTGCGCGGCTCGGCCCGGCTCGAGATCGACGCGCACGGTGTCGAAGAACGGGGTCCGCGGCACGGAGAAGCCGCGCCGGCGCAGGCCCTCGGCCAGCGCGCCGGCCAGCGCGTGCACGCGTGAAGCGATCCTAACGAGTCCTTCGGGCCCGTGGTAGACCGCGTACATGCTGGCGACGACGGCGAGCAGCACCTCGGCCGTGCAGATGTTGCTCGTCGCCTTCTCGCGGCGGATATGCTGCTCGCGCGTCTGCAGCGCCAAACGCAGAGCCGGCTTGCCCGCCGCGTCCCTGGAGACGCCGACGACGCGCCCAGGCATCAAACGCTTGAACTGGTCGCGCACGGCCATATAGGCGGCGTGAGGCCCCCCGTAGCCCAGAGGGACGCCGAAGCGCTGGGTGCTGCCCACGGCGACGTCGGCCCCGAACTCGCCGGGGGCTCGCAAAATAGTCAGAGCCAGCGGGTCGGCCGCGACGCAGACCAGGGCCCCGGCCTCGTGGGCCCGGCCGCAGAGCTGCTCGTAATCATGGACGGTTCCGTCGGTGGCCGGATACTGGACGATCACGCCGAAGGGACGCCGCGAGAAATCGAAGCGGGAGTGCGGTCCGACGACGACCTCGAGGCCGAGCGGCTTGGCTCGGGTCTTGAGCACGGCGAGGGTCTGCGGATGGCAGCCTTCGTCGGCCAGGAGCAAGGGCGCCTGCTCGGGGCGCGCGGCGCGCATGACCGACATCGCCTCGGCGGCGGCGGTGGCCTCGTCGAGCAGGGACGCATTGGCGACCGGCAGCGCCGTCAGGTCGATGATCATCGTCTGGAAATTGAGCAGGGCCTCGAGACGGCCCTGCGCGATCTCCGCCTGATAGGGCGTGTAAGCGGTGTACCAGCCCGGATTTTCGAGGATGTTGCGTTGGATGACGGGCGGGGTCACGCAGTCGTGATAGCCCTGCCCCAGATACGAGCGGAATACCTGGTTCTTGGAGGCTAGTGCGCGCAGCGCGCTCAAAGCTTCGTGCTCGGAGAGCGCCGCCGGAAGGGCGAGGGGCCGCTTGAGGCGTATGTCCTTGGGCACGGCCGAGTCGGCGAGCGCGTCCAGGCTCGGCAGGCCGATCGTCCCCAGCATCTCGCGAGCTTCAACGGCGTCGGGCCCGATGTGGCGGCGGGCGAAGCTGTCGGCCGGAGGGACGGCGGAAGCGATCTCGCGCGACTCAGTGACCGCCATGCGCCGCAGCCGACTTGATGAAATCCTGATACTGCTTGTAGTCCATCAGGGCCGACAGTTCCTTGGCGTCGGCGGGCGCGATCTTGAAAAGCCAGCCTTCCTCGTGCGGGGCGCGGTTGACGACTGCCGGGTCCTTGATGAGCGCCTCATTGACCGCCGTGATCTCGCCGGAAAGGGGCGCGTAGATGTCGAAGGCCGCCTTGACCGATTCCACGACGCAGCAGGCCTCGCCCTGCTTGACCTTGCGTCCGACCTTGGGGAGATCGACGAAAACGACGTCGGTGATCTCTTTTTGCGCGTGGTCGGAGATGCCGATGGTGGCTGCGCCGCCATCCACGACGGCCCACTCGTGAGATTTCATGTAACGGCTCTGTTCAGGTTTTGGCATTGGGTTTCCTGTAGAAAGGAACCTCGGCGATCTCGGCCGCGACGACGCGGCCGTGAAGGTCCACGGCCGCCGGCGTTCCCGGCTTGAGCTCGACGCGGTCCAGATAGCCGACTCCGATCCCCGTTTGCAGAGTCGGCGAAAACGTGGCGCTGCAGAGCGTCCCGGCCGGGCGGCCGTCGACGAGCACCGTCACGCCGGCGCGCGGCACGCCGCGCTCCCTCAGGCGCACGCCGGTGAGCTTGCGCGAAAGGCCTCGCTTCTCCTGGGCTTCCAAGGCGCGTTTGCCAATGAAGTCCCCCTTGCCGAGCTTGACGACCCAGCCGTAGTTGGCCTCGAAGGTCGTGTGCTCGTCGTCGACGTCTTGGCCGTAGAGGAGGTAGCCGGCTTCCAGGCGCAGAGTGTCCCGGGCCCCGAGCCCGCAAGGCACGGCGCCGATGGACCGCCCTTTGATCAAGAGGTTGTCCCAAAGACGAGAGATGATCTCGTTGGGGACGATGAACTCGAAGCCGTCCTCTCCCGTATAGCCGGTCCGGGTGATGAGGCTCGGCTGGTCGAAGACCGGCGTCTCGAGCGCGCCGAAGCGCGGGAGGGCGGCCGCGGCCTCGAAATCGAGCGCGCAAGCCAGCTCGGCCGCCCGCGGCCCCTGGACGGCGATCATGCCGAAGTGATCGCTGGCGTTGGAGAGCTCGACGTCGAAGCCGCGCGCCTGCTTCGAGAGCCAGGAAAAATCCTTATCCGTCGTAGCGGCGTTGACGACCATGAAATAGCGCTGCGGCCCCAGGCAAGAGACGATGACGTCGTCGATGACGCCGCCTTGCTCGTTGGGCAGGTGCGAGTAGATCGCCTTGCCGGGCCCGATGCGCGCGATGTCGTTGGCGTTGGTCCTTTGCAGGAAATCGAGAGCCTGCGGCCCTTTGATCCAGATCTGGCCCATGTGCGACACGTCGAAGAGGCCGCAGAGAGAGCGCACGGCGGCGTGCTCCTTGAGGATGCTCTCGTATTGGATGGGCAGCTCCCAACCGTGAAAATCCACGAGGCGCGCGCCGAGAGCCCTGTGGTTGTCGTAGAGCGCCGTGCGGCGCAATTCGGTGGCTGCGGTCATGGCGGTGGTGTCACCAGGAAGGTAGCAAATCCCGGCTTTCCTTAAAAGGCCCGGGAAAGCAGGTCCAGCAAGGCGGCGGCGAGGCGCCGCCGGTCGAGTTCGGAGGTGAAGCGAAGCTCGGCCTCCCAGTAGCCGTCGGCGTCTCGCTGCGACCACGCCACCCGGGCGGCCAGGCCTGCGAAGGGCTCGCCCGGCAGCTCGAAGGTCAAAGACAGCGTCTCGTCGCGGCGCAGTTCCGCCTGCGCGCTCAGGCGGGCCGCGGACGCGGTCAATTCCTCGAGCCAACCCCAGGCCTCCCAGCGGCCCGCAGACTCGGCAAAGCCGATGCGCGCCGGGATGCGCCGGACCGTGCGCTTCACGGGATCGCCGCCTCCCTGAAGAGCCTCGCCGGTCCCGAGTCGCGGGGCAGGCGCTCGCCCAGGGTCCAGAACCGCCCGTCGGCGTACGCCAGCCCGACGGCGCGATAGCGCCCGTCGGCATATTCAGGCAGGGAGACGCGGGCCGTCGCCCGGCTGGGATGCTCGAGATCCAAGCGGATGAGCTCGTGGTTCTCAGAATCGAGCGACCAGAGGTCCCGGCCGTCGAAGGCGAGAGCCGCGGGCGTGCCGCCCGGATAGCGATAGGAGGCCACGATCGTCAGGTCGGAGTCGATGATGCGCTTATGGATCATCTTCGTGCGGCTGTCGCAGGTCCATAGATAGAGACCGTCGAAGGCCATGCCCAGAGTGTCCGGGGCGGCGTCCTTGTAGGCCGTCAGCGGCGTCAGGGCGGCGTCGCGCATGCGGCGCACGATGCGGCCGGAAGCCGAGACCGACCAGACGGCGTCGGCGGCGAAGGCCACGGCGATGGGCATCTCGTCCGGGAAATGGACGATGCGCACGATCGCCAGGTCGCTGGGCTCATGAACGTAGAGCGACTGGGAATACCAGTCCGCGATCCAGAAGTCCTTGCCGTCGAAGGCCATCCCGGCCGGATGCCGGTAGGGCAAGTCCCAATACGTGCGCTGATGCAGGGCGGCCTCCTGCTGGGCTTGCCGGCGCCGCCAGGCGAGACGGCCGAACGCCGCCGCGAAAAAGACGAGGACGGCCAGCGCGTAGATCGGGCCGCGGCGGCGCCGCGCCCTCGTCAGCGAGAAGGACGTGCCCGGCTGGCGCAAAGCCTTGGATAGACATGCGTGCAGAGCGTCCTGCGTCCACGGCGTGGGCATCACCTCCGCGGCGCCCGTCTTCATGAGCTCGACGGCCCGCCCCGCGTCTCGGGTCTTGAGCAGGACGACGATCGGAAGCAGCGGCGCGGCGCGCGAAAGCTCGCGCACGAGGACCTGGGCGTCGCAGTCGGGAGAGTCGACGACGACCATGAGGCGCGGGCGCAGCTCGCGCAGCAGCTCGAGCGCCTGCGTCAGCCGCCCCGCCGCGTGGGCCGCGTGGCCGGCCTCTCCGGCCAAAAGCGACAGCCGCTGCCGGTCCGCCTCGTCCGAGCAGACGAGTCCCACGACGGCCATCAGGGCTGCTTGGGCGCCGGGATCGTCAAGGTCGCCCCCTCCTGCGGCAGCCCGCGGTCGATCTTGTCGGCGTTTGCGTCGTAGATCTGCTCCCACAGGTTCGGGTCGCCGTAATACGCCTGCGCCAAGGCGCGCAGCGTGTCGCCGGGACGCACGACGTGGATCCTGGGCCAGCGGGGCCTCGGCTTGCGCCGTTTGTGGAGCAAGGGCATAGGCTGCGGCTGCGGCCGGTCCAGGCGCCGCTGCTCGACCGCGTCCTGCTGGATGCGGTATTCGACCTCGTCCTTTTGCTTGGCCAGGCCGCGATAGTCGTCCTGCAGTTGCTTGACGCGCGCCTCGAGGACCTTGAGCTGGCCGCCCGCGATATCGTTTTGGACCCGGGCGGTCTGGGCCTGCGCCGCGAGGTCCTTGCGCTGCTGATCCAGACGGGCGATCTCCGCCTTGAGCTCCTCGGCCTGCGCCGCGGCGTTGCCGATGAACCTGCCCGTGAACGAAGGCGCCCCGAATTTGTAGTTGAAGCTGGCTTGGAAGCCCCCGCCCGGCCGGTTGATCCCGGCCGTGGGCAGCTCCCCGGCGACGTCGATCTGCACGGGCGAAAAGTCCACGCCGAAGCCCAGGGCGATCGTGTGCACGCCGTCGAGCTGGAAACCCTTGCCCATGCGCACCTTGAGCAGGCCCTGGTAGAAAGACCCTTCGACGCCCGGATAGAACTCGGTGAGATTGTTGCGCACGCGCAGGTCGCCCGCGAGGGTGAGCCAATGATGCCAGGTATAGGCGTTGCCCAGAGTGATCACGGGGCGCGGCTCTCCCACGTTCGTCGTCAGATCCTGGACCGTCAAGGCCGTGTTGAGCCCGAAGTTGGACCGGGCGAGCACGCCGCCGTCGAAGCCTATGCCGAGCGTGCCGTTTCCGGGCGCCCGGTACTGGCTGACGTTGTTGAATTTGAAGTTGCCGCCCACGCTCAACGGCTGCGAGAGATCGAGCTGGGGGACCTTGAGCTGCTGCGCGTAGTTGAACAGCATCTCGTCTCTGCTTCCGCCGAAAGTCTGGCGCTCGCCGTAGTACGCGGCCCCGATGGTCGCCGTATTGACGGGGTCGTAGGGCCGCACGTAGGTCAGGTCGCCGAAGGTCATGGGTCCGTTGGGCGAGTCGAGGCGCCCGACGTCCATCCCGGTCTGAGTGTAGGGCGTGTTGGCCAGGCCCGCGGGATTGAAGAACATGGCCGAGGGATCGTCGGCGACGGCCGAGAACGCCATGCCCATCCCCATGGCCCGGGCGCCGGGCGCGAAGTCGTTGAAATTCGAGGCCCGCGCCGAGGTCGCGACGACTGCCAAAAGCAGCGCCGCCCAGAGCCGGGCCGAGAACGCTCTCACGGCAAAAGTGTAGGCGAAACCTCCCGAAAAGCGATTACAGGGCCGTTACGAAACCCGCCGCGGCGCCGCCTTGACGCCTGCGGCTTCCCCTGCAATAATTCGGGCATGGAGGCTCCGCCGGACGCACCCCCGCCGCGGCGCAGTAGCGCCCTCTGGACCCTGCTGGCGGTCGGCGTCGTGGCCGCCTCCGGAATCGGCGCCCTGGTCTTCAGCCGCAATCAAAAGCGCGCGCAGCGCAGCTCCATCGACACCTCCGGTTTCGACCTCGACCGAGCCGACGCGCCGGCTCCCGAGGCGGCGCCGGCCGCGCAAGCCGCCGCCGCGCAGCCGCAATCCGGGCTGGGGATGGTCACCGGCGCCGCCCCCGGCATGCACTTCGGCAAGACGGTCGCCCGGCCTGAGTCGCGCCGGCGGCAGGCGGGGCAGACCTTCTCGCAGGGCTGCTGGTCCCACCAGGCGCAGATCGGCGCCCTGGCCGCGGCATACACCCGCCGTTATCCCGTCATCGCCCACTACGGCCGCGATTGGATGAGCTATCCCGACCTCAAAAAGCTCAACGACGATTACTTCCGCGACCACGACGCGGCGAAGTTCCTGCGCGGCTTGGCGGCCTCGCCGAACTTCCCCAAGCTGGTGCGCAAATACGCCACGGCTCCGGAGATCCAGGGCTTCGTCAAGGACGCCATGCGCCAGGCGCCTTCCGCGCTCATGGCGTCCGGGCTGGACCTGGCCGGACAGGACGGGACCATCAAGAGCATCGTCTCAAGCGTAGCCCAGGCCTTAGGCTTGCCGATGGGGCTCTTGGCCTCCGATCCGGGCAAGATCGATCAGAAGGCCGTCATGGACTCCGTGCTGAGCAACAACCCGCAAGTCCAGAAGGCGCTCGACGCCAACCCGGCGCTCCAGCAGCAGCTGCAGCGCTGAGGGCTCAGTGGCCGCCGCTCGAGCCCGGAGCGGGCATGGGCTGGCACGGGCCGTAGCTGCCGTCGGAGTTCTGCTTGGCGTAGTAGCCGGTCGCGCAGTTAGGCTGCGCCGACGCTCCCATGCCGGACGTGGGCCCGCAGCCGCTGGCCCCCGCGCCCATCCCGCAGCCCGACAACGCCATCCAAGCGCCGAGCGCGGCCCAGGCCGACGCCTCGAGCATCCGCTGGCGGGTCACGGCGCCCCCGTCTGGCAGACGGGCTGGGTGCCCGAGGCGCACTGCGGCGGGCTGCCGGTGCACGTGCCGCCTTGATAGCTCTGACCGGCGCCGACGCACACCCACTGGCCGGCGCCGGCCGTCCCGGGGCCGCAGCCGCTGGCTCCGCCGCCGGCTCCCCCCATGCCGGCGCAGCCGGCCAAACCGATCCACGTCAAAGCGGCGGCCAGAGCCGTCGCCTGCAGCAGGAGTTTCTTGCTCATGGCGCGATAGTGTAGGGCCGGCCCCCGGGCATGTCAAGGCCGCGGCCTCCGTTTTACCGCGATTTTACGAGGTGCTGGACGAAGCGGTCGCCGATGTAGCGCGGGACCCAGATCAGGTGGAGGATCGCCGTGTAATGGCCGAAGGGCACCCAGAGCTGGCGGGCCTTGGGGAAGGCCTTCTTGAGCGCGCGGGCGTTGGAGGCCGGAATGACCGTGTCGGACATGGCGTTGATGAGCAGGGCGGGCTTGTCCGCGTTTTGCGCGGCGTAGTCCAGGGAATCCAGGCCCTTCCAGAGCGCGCGCAGCTTCGCCGGCGTGGTGCCGAGCTTCGCCACGAAGGCCCCCGTCATGGAGCTTTTCATCACCAGGCTCGGGAAGTCGGCGCCGCCCAGAAGAAAGACGGCGTAGCGCAGGCGCGCGTCGACGGAGTAGACGACGGAGCCGACAAGAGCGCCGAGGCTGACGCCGAAGACGCCCAGGCGCGTCCGGTCGATCTCCGGCTGGCGGCAGAGCCAGTCGATGGCCCGCCGGGCGTCGAGCGCCGATTGCCGGAAGTTGAAGGCCAGGACCTGCGGATTGCGGGCGAGAAAGACCGAGCCGCTGGGAATAAGCGCGCTCGGCCGGCGATGGAACTGGTAGGGCATCTCCAGCCACAGCACGGCCAGCCCGTCCTCGCGGAAGCGGTTGATGAACCGGCTTTCGATCCAGATGTTGGGCGCCGCCATGACGGGCAGCACGAGCACGGCGGCGAAGGGCCCGGGGCCCGGCGGCAGCAGCAGGTGTCCCCAGACCGTGTCGTCGGGCTTGAAGGGGCTCTTGAGGACGGACGGAAAGCGCACGAGGTACTCGCGCCCGGAGCGGTCCTGCTTGACGAGCTCGACGCGCGCGGCAAACGGCTTGCGCGCATAGTCGAGCGGCCCGGCGAGGGCGGGCGCGGCGAGCGCCAGCGCCAGGACGGCCGCGCCGACGCGCCGCATCAGAACCCCATGACGAGCGAGAGCGCCGTCTGGTAGATGTCGACGTTTCCCAGCGGCACGCCCGTAGCCGTGGGGACGAAGGCCTCCGTGGTCGCTTGCCCCATCACCCAATAAGAATACTCCAACTTGAGGAGAAAATGGTCGGTCAACTGGTAATTGAGGGCGGCCGTGTATTTATCCATCTCCGTCGTGACCCGGCCCGCGGTGGGCGAGAAGTAGTTGACGGAGGTATAGTCCGTCCCGTCGACGGTCTGGTTGACCTCGAGGTTGAGATTCGGCCCTCGCCGCCACTCCTGGTTGAAGACGAGCACGCCCGTCAGCCGCTCGCCGATGGGCGGCGTGCGCATGATCGGGAAGGAGGCCTGGACGAAGTAGCCGCGGTTGATCTCGAAGTCCTTTTGCTGGGTGACGCCCGAGCACGTAGTATTGCCCGGCGGGCAGGGGTTGACGGCGGACTCGAGAGGGGCCAGAAACTCGTTGGTCTCCCACATGTACTCGCCCGAGAAGTTGAAGCCCAGGTAGTCGAAGCTCCAGTCCAAGCCGTAGATCTGGTAGTTGAGGTTGGTCTCCAGGTCATAGGCGCCCGTCGTGCCCGACAGCCCCACGGTCACGCCCTTGAGGTCGGAGGCGCCCTCCGGGATGGGCCAGGGGAAGCGCACGTCGCCCAGGCTGTAGACCAGCCGCCCGCCGATGGATTTGGCGTTGTTGTTGTCGGCGAGATTGTTGTCCTGGTGGCCCCAGTCGATGTTGGTGCCGCCCCCGCCCACGCCCGGCACGCCCAGGAAGTTCGTGTCGGGGAACGTCCGCACGCGGTTGGGATCCTCGCCCATGCCGTTGACGACGTAGAGCGTGATCTCCTCGGGCACCCAGACGTCGTCCAGGGGCGGATAATAGCTGACCCGCCCGCCGACGTCGGTGTAACCCGCCGTCATCGGCGGGCGCGGCGAGTTGGCGCGCACCACGAGGTCCAGGCTGTCGGGCGAGGCGTAGAGCAGCGGGCGCGTCACGGTCAGGAATTGGTCGGGCTTGTAGAGCTCGTTGTAGCGCCCGAAGGGCAGGACGAACTTGCCGAACTGGAAGTTCCAATCCTCGATGCGGCGGTAGCTGAAATTGAGCTGGTTGAGCAGGATCTGGCCGTTGTCCGACGTGGGCATGTTCCACTCGAACTGCACCGGCACGCCGTCGATGAAGGGCCCGTCGACGCCGAAATACATGTCGGCCAGATAGACTTCGTTCTGGATTTGGGTCTCGAAGCCGGGCTTGCGCGGCCCGAGGTTGCGCCAGTTGAGCGAGGCCGTGCCCTCGAAGTGCAGGCGCTGCAAGCGCTGCGCGAAGTCCGACTCCTCCTCGTCCGGCCTCCAGAAAGAGCCGTAGCGGTAGACCGGCTCTTGATAGGGCGGCGGGTAGGCGACGACCGGCAGGCCGGTGCTCAGCGCGACCCAGTTGGCCGCCGGCGAGGAGACGGCCGCGACCAGGAGCAACGCCGCGGCGCCCAGCGTTGATTGACACGAAATGGCAAAAGAGTTAATATCATCGCGTCGCACGATTTCGAAGATCGTATTCTTTTTCAAGGGGGAACTCAAACGAATGTCCCACGTCATCGGTGAAGGGTGCCTCGGCGAAGTCTACGCCGCCTGCGTCGACGTCTGCCCCGTGGAGTGCATCCATCCTGGCGATTATCAAGGCCAGCCTTTCATGATCATCGACCCCGAGGTCTGCATCGACTGCGGCGTCTGCCTGCCCGAGTGCCCGATCGGAGCCATCGTCGGGTCCGTCGACGAGTCTCCCGACTGGGCCAAGATCAACGCGGAGCTGACGCCCACGTTCAAGGGCAATCCGAAGGTCACCCCCCGTCCGCCAAACGATCCGCCGCGCAAGCCGACCAACAAGCTCGTCAAGTAGCGGTCGACGTCGCTTGAAAGAGCCAGCCTTCTTTTCGAGAGGGCTGGCTTTTTTGCGCCCGGCCGCGCTCGCGCTGGCCCTCGGCGGCTGCGCGGGCCTTCCGCGCCGCCCCGTCGCCCCGGCGCTCGTCCCCTCGGCGATCGAAGTGGACCGCTCCGCGCTGCCGGCGCTGACCGCCGAGCTGCGCTCCAAGGTCAAGGACCTGGGCCTCGACGGCTTCTTGTCCCCGCGGCGCGAGCGGGTGTCGCGCGCCCTCGTGCTGCTGCCGCAAGACCGGGCCAAGCCCGGCGTGATCAGCTTCCAGCTCGAGGACGGCCCCGACGCGGGGGTCTATCAATGTGAAGCGCTGGGGCGAGGACTGACCTCAGGGCAGCCTCGGCGCGGCTGGCGGCGAGGCGAGATCGACGGCAAGACCGTGTATTACGCGCCGATGCGCGACAAGGACGGCGCGACGCCCGTCGGCATCTACGACGCGCGCGTGATCTCGACTGGCGCCTACGAGCTCGCCGCGCTCGATTCGCCTCAAGGGCTCGAGGACGAGCCGACGCTGGCCGCGGAGATCTCGGCCTCCCGCGCCGCCCCTAAGCCGCATTTTTCCGCGGTCTGGGCCTCCTGGTATCCCAGGAACTGGAGCACGCAGCCCATCGACCTGATCTGGGCGCGCGAATATCAACGCTACTCCCAGGGCGCGCGCTTTCCGTTCTTCGAGCGGCGGCCCGAGCCTCGAGACGGCGCCGGCCGCGCCCTCGAGGCCGCGCAGCTGGCCCACGACCCGCGCTACTACTTCGGCCCCTACGGCCGCAGCGGCCTGGCCAACCACACCGACCGCTGGGACGAGCCGCGGCGCCGAGGCGATCCGCGCTACGCCGCTCGGCCGGAGCTGGCCGATTTCCGCTGGCGAAACACCGACGGCTGCCTCAAGGTCCGGCCCGACTGCCTGGCCCTCCTCGACGAATGGGTCCGCGAGCAGGCGCGCAAGGGCCGCCGGGCGCAATACGAAGTGATCCAATCGAGCCTGCTCGACCGGGTGCCGGACCTCCGCGACCCGACTGCGGCCGCGCAAGCGAGGCGGCCGTGACGATCGTCCACCGCACGCCTCTCGACGTCGCGCGCCACGAGCTCCAGGGCGCGACGCGCCTGCCCTTCGAGCGCGGGCTGCTGCGCACGACGGGGTCGAGCGCCGTCGTCACTTCCCCGGAGATCGAGGCGTCCGGTCCTTTCGACCGCCTGGTCGGCTCGTGGAACGCGGATGTGCCGGACGGGGCCATGCTCGAGATGCAGGCGCAAGTCCGATTAGAATCCGGCTGGTCGGACTGGCTCAATCTCGGCAGCGCCAAGGGTTCGGCGTTCCATTCGGCCCCTGCTCAGGAAACGCCGCAGGCCTTCGTCGATGTGGACACGCTCGCGACGCGCAAGCCCGCCGCGGCCTTGCGCTACCGCTTCCTCCTGTCGGCGCCGCGGCGGCCGATCGTCCTGCGGCTGGCCGCGGTCTCCGTCTCCGGCGCCGCCCCGCCGGCCGCGGCGCCTTTCCGCCAAGGCCCTTGGGTGCGCGAGTTAAGGGTCGCCCCGCGCTCGCAGCGGGAGGAGCAGGAGCGCTACAAGAACGACGTCTGCAGCCCCACGTCCCTGGCGATGGTCATGGACTTCTGGGGCCGGCGCCTCGAGACAGCCGCCGTGGCCGAGGCCGTGCGCGACCGCCAGACGCGCATCTTCGGGCACTGGCCCTTCAACGCCGCCTTCGCCGGCCAGAAGGGGCTCGAGGCCTACGTCTCGTATCTCTCGGGCTTCGAGGAACTACAGGATCAAATCGCCCGAGGCCGGCCCGTCGTGGCCAGCCTCACCTTCAGGCTCGGCGAGCTCGAAGGGTCGCCTTTGCGGCGCACCCATGGCCACCTCGTCGTGGTGGCCGGCTTTACCCCGCGCGGGGACGTGATCGTCTACGATCCGGCCGCGCCCGACCGCCGGGGCGTGCGCCGCATCTACGACCGGCAGGAGTTCCACCGGGCCTGGATGGTCAATAAGCGCGGCGTCGCCTATCTCGTCGGCCCGCTGGCCGGGCGGCGGGCGCTCGTCGGCTCGGCCGTCACCGACCTCATGGCCCGGCCGCGGTCGGTCAAGAAGGCGGAGCTTCACGACGCCGACCATCTTTCGCAGCTGCTCTACGGCGAGTCCGTGACGATCCAGCAGGCGAAGGGCGACTGGGCCCGGGTGCTGGCCGACGAGCAGCCGGCGTGGGCGGGCGGGCGCTGGCAAGGCTACCCGGGCTGGGTGCGCGCCGAGGACCTGGTCTGCGAGGACCCGCCGCGGCGCGGCGTCAACGCCGTCGTGCGCACGCGGCAGGCGCTGCTGCAGCGCGGCCGCGACATGCTCGTGCTCTCCGTCGGCACGCGCCTGCAGCGCTTTTCGCAGGACAAGGGGGTCTCGATCGTGCGCCTGCTGGGCGGCGCATGCGCCGAGATCGCCTCCGACTCGCTCTATCCCCTGCCGGCCGCCGCCACCGCGCAAAGCCGCGCCGAGATCGTCAAGACCGCGGAGCTCTTCCTGGGCACCAGCTATTACTGGGGCGGCCGCTCCGGCGTCCAGGCCGACCCGTCCATCGGCGTCGACTGCTCCGGACTCGTCGACCTCGCCTACCGCGTCCATGGCGCGGACCTGCCCCGCGATTCGCAAGACCAGAGGCGCATGAGCCGGCCGATCCGGCGCTCGGAGCTGCGGCCCGCCGACCTCGTGTTCCTGACCGAGCCGGGCTTTCCGGCGCGAATCAGCCATGTCATGATCTACACCGGCGGCGACGGGCTCATCGAGAGCCGCAAGTCCTCGGGACGCGTCCTGCGCTCTTCCTTTAAAGAGCGCTTCGGCCTGCCCCTGGCCAAGATCCGCTCGGGCGGCTGGGTGCTGGACCATTCTTATGGCGCGCCGCGGCGCCGGCGCATCTACTTCGGCACTTATTTTTGAGCTAGAATAGGCGCGGATGATCTGGTCTGTGATCCTCGCGGCGGCCGTCGCGCCCGCCTCGGCGAACAATTTTCCCGTCGTCGACCGCGGCACCGCCCCGATCTCGGTGATGTTCCCGGGCGAGCGCGACGTCATCCCCCCGACCGACGCCGAGTGGATCAACGGCTCCGTCCGCCAGCCCGCGAGGCTCTTCCGCATCAACGGCGACACGGTCTCGGTCTACCGCACCGGCGCGTTCCTCGCCTGGCTCCCCGTCTCGCCCGGGACCTTCACCTTCCACTGCGACCTCACCCTCAAAAACGGCACGACCTACTCCTACGAGCGCACGGTCCTCGTCGAGCCCTTCCCCGTCCCTCTGCCGGCCAAGCCGGTCTCGCTCGACGAGAGCTCTCTGTCGCCCAAGCAGGACCTGGAGCTGCGGCCGGGCGACTGGCTGGTGGTGCGCGCCAAGGCCAGCCCGGGCGCGACGGTCAAGTTCCGGCTGCCCAAGCATTCCTGGATGCCGATGCGGCCCTACAACCCCGGCCTGGGCCTCTATGAGGGCGGCTACCTCGTCGAGCCGGGAGACGAGCTCGACGCCTCGCCCGTGGAGTTCCGCGCCGGCTCGGCCTCGGGCAAGAGCCGCGGAAAGGTTTCGCTGCGCTCGGGCCCGCCGCCCGTGGCCGTCTTCCACCCCTCGGGCAGCCCGGACCTCAAGAGCGCCTTCGAGCAAGGCGAGCTCTTCCCCGCCCTGCCCGGCACCCGCTTTCTGACCGCCGGCTTCGACGGCTCCGAGACCAAGCTGGCCCTTTCCGGCGGCCAGACGGCCTGGACTCCCACCGGCAACCTCCAGTTCATGCCCGAGGGCTCGGCTCCTCCTCACGCGATCAGCGACACCATCTCGGTCAAGCCCGGCGAGGGCGACGTGACCGTCGTCCATTTCTCGCTGACCGACCGCGTCCCCTTCGAGATCCAGGAGTCCGACGACCTCACCTCCCTCGTCGTGCGCTTCCACTACACCGACAACCACACCAACTGGATCGTCTACGACTCCAAGGACGACTTCGTCTCCCAAGCCCGCCTGCGCCAGCAGAGCCGCGACCTGCTCGAAGTCGAGATCAAGCTTCGGCCCGGGCAAAAGCTGTGGGGCTACGAGGCGGTCTGGGACGGCGCGGGCCTGCGCCTCGAGCTGCGGCATCCGCCTTATATCGCCAAGCGCGTCTTCTCGGGCCTGACGATCTTCCTCGATCCCGGCCACATGCCCTCGGCTCCGGGCGCGGTCGGTCCGCTCGGCACCAAGGAGATGGACGTCAACTACGCCCTCGCGCTGGAGACCCGCAAGCTCCTCCAAAAAGAAGGCGCCAAGGTGGTGATGAGCCGCGCCAACGAGGACGACGAGGTGGGGCTCACGGCCCGCCCGAAGATGGCCTGGGACCGCCGCGCCGACGTCTTCGTTAGCATCCACAACAACAACCTCCCGGGCGAGGTCGACCCGTTCAAGCAGCCGCACGGCTACTCGATCTTCTATTTCCAGCCGCAGAGCCTGGCGCTGGCCCGCGACGTCTACGCGGCCTACCAGAAGCTAGTGCCGCTGCCGGGCGAGCAGCTGCGCTACGGGAACCTCCTCGTCGCCCGACAGACGGCCATGCCGGCGATCCTGACCGAGTCGGCCTACATGACCTACCCCGACCAGGAAGCCATGCTGCTGACGGCCTCCTTCCGCCATGAGGTGGCCTCGGCCATCGTCGCCGGACTGCGCTCGTTTTTGCAAGCCGAGCGCGCTCGCCAGAAATCCCGCGGCCTGATCGCCGCCGCCAAACCCCCCAAGCGCCGCGGGCGTCGGCGATGAGCGAGCCTCTCGCCGCGCTGCTGGACGTCGTGCGGCTGGCGGCCGAGTTGCGGGAAGGCGACGCCGCGCAGGCCTGGCCGCGGGTCGTCGAAAAGCTCTCCGCGGCGCTCGGCGCCGAGGCCGCCACCTACTACGCCTACGCGCCGGACAAGAAGCACCTCCTGCCCCGCTACGCCATCGGCCCCAACGCCGCCGACTTGAAAGACACCCCCGTCGACGTGCGCACGGGCCTGTGCGGCTGGGTCGCGACGCACCGCGAGCCGCTGATCGTCGAGGACGCCTACAAGGACCCCCGCTTCCTGCGCGAGGTCGACGACGTCACCGGATTCAAGACCCGCTCCATGCTCGTCGTGCCTATTCTGGACCGTCTGGAGCTTTCCGGCGTCGTGCAGCTCATCAACAAGACCTCCGGCCCTTTCACGCAAGGCGACTTGAGCCTCGCCGAGGCCGCCTGCCGCGTCGTGATGACCTCGCTTCGGGCCGCGCGCCTGGAGGCCGCCGTCGAGAAGGTCAGCGCCAGAAACGCGAGCATCCTCGAGAATCTCACCGGAGGCTTCATGGCAGTCGACCTCCACGGCCGCCTGATCCTGTGCAACCCCGCGGCAAAGCGCATCCTGGGCCTGTCCGAGCCGCTCAAGCTCAACGTCTCGCTCGACCAGGTCCTCGTCCATCTGCCGCGCTTGGCCGACATCCTGATGGAGACGCTCGCCAGCCGCAAGACCGTGCGCCGCCAGGAGCTGACCTGGAGCCACAAGGGCCAGGAGCGAACGCTCGGCTACAGCACGATCCTGATCCAGGACCCGCGCGGAGAAATGACCGGCGCGGGCATCACGTTCCAAGACATCACGCCCGCCGGGCGTTAGGAGGACTTCCATGCAATTGGGCGACCAAGCGCCGGACTTCTCTCTGCCCGCCGTCGACG
>DAIDHI010000003.1 GCA_027452025.1 Elusimicrobiota bacterium
GAACAGCTTCTCCGTCCACAGCTGCTTGTCCGAGGTCTGGAGCACGCCGTCGGTGCTGCCTTTCTCCTGCACGAAGCCGTTCATCTTGAACTGCCGGCCGTAGGCGTTGAGCACGGGGAAGGCGTAGTGGCACTGCGAGCAGGAGATGCCGTATTTGCGCGAGAAAGCCGGCAAGGCTTGCGCCTGCGGGACGCCGTCGGGCCGCGCTGGGCAAAGCCGCCTCCAGGATTGGACGGCGGGAGGAAGATACCAGGCCGCCGCGAGGGTGGCCGCCGCCAGGAGGACGCTGCAGGACTTCCTATTTTTCATGACGGAAAACATAGCGTTTTTACATGACGGTGTCACGAAGGCCGCGTAACGATTTTGCGACGCTCAGGCCTTGGCCGGCATCTGCGCCACCCAGCGCAGGCGCGTCTCGTCGCGGACCTCGGCGTGCCGGCCGTCGACGGCGAGGATGCCCTTGTCCTCGAGTTCGGAGAGCGCCCGGCAAACGACCTCGGGCGCGGTGCCCAGAAGCTGCGCCAGCTCCTGGCGCGACTCCCCGAGGTCCACCGGGCCGCCCTGGGCGGCCTCGTGACGGCGCACGACGATCATGGCCAGGCGCTCGCGCACGGTGTGCAGGCCCATGTCGGTGAGCGACTGCTGGGTGTCCCCCAGGCGCTCGGCAAGCAGCCGCGCCACCAGCCGGCTGATCTCCGGCTCCTCCGCCCAGAGGCGGAAGAAGGAGTTCGCGGAGGAAAAGCAGACCCGCGAGTCCTCGGCCAGCTCCGCCGTGGCGGCGTAGGGCACCTGCGCCACGAGAGCCCGTTCGCCGAGGACGGCCGGCCCATCCACGATGCGCACGATCTGCTGGCGCCCCCGCCCCTCGCCCCGCACGAGCTTGACGCGGCCTTGGCAGACGAAGTAGAGCCCCAGCGGCATGTTGCCCTGGTAGAAGAGGATGTTGCCGCGGGAATAGTTGTTGGGCGTGCACGCCGTCAGCCACTGGCCGCAGGCGCGCTTACCCAGACCCCGCCCCGACAGCCAGCGACCCAGAGAGCAGGCGCGCTCGCAGCCCGGCTTGCGCCCGTTCTCGCTCATGGGCCCCAATGCCCGTGCTGCACCGGCGCCTGGAACTTGCGGCAGGCCGGCCGGCCCAGGACGTCCGCGCCGAGCGGTCTCTGCTCGGCGCCGCAGAAATAATGAGAGCCGGCGTCGAAGTCGACGCGCAGTTGGCAGAACCGGCACTCGACGCACCAGCGCTTCCTCGCCATGGACGTTTTTCTCATGCGGACCACGCCTCGTCGACGCGCCTCTGGAGCCGCGCTTCCTCCTGCGGCGTCATGGCGCGGAAGCGGCCCTGAAGGCGCAGATACTCGCCGACCGGCTTGCGCTTGGCGACGGGGACGTTCAAGCGCGAGCGCCCCCCTTCCACTTCATAGAGCCGGAAAAGCCCCGTCTGCACGGCCAGCCGCGAGAGCTTGATCGAATCGGCCGGCTCGGACTTCCAGCCGGGCGGGCAGGGGCTTAGCACATGGATGAAGCGGAAGCCCTTGATGCTGCGCGCCTTCTGGAACTTGCGCACCATGTCCTCGGCGTAGGCCGGGGTGGCGGTGGCGAAATAGGGGATGTGATGGGCGAGCACGATGGCGTCGAGGTCCTTCTTCGGCCGCCGGCTGCCGCCCTGGCCGGGAGTCGTCATCGTCCAAGCGCCCTGGGGGGTGCCGCCGCTTCGCTGGATGCCGGTGTTCATGTAGGCCTCGTTGTCGTAGCAGACGTAGAGGATGTCCTCGTCGCGGTCCGCCGCGCCGGAAAGCGCCTGAAGGCCGATGTCGAAGGTGCCGCCGTCGCCCGCCCAGGCCATGACCTGGGTACGCGAGTCGCCGCGCGCCAAAAGCCCCGCCTTGACGCCGCAGGCGGCCGCCGCCGCCGAGGCGAAGGCCGTATGCAGCACCGGAACGCCCAGGGCGCTGCGCGGCGCGGGCCCCGCCAGCACCGTCCAGCAGCAGGCGGGCAGAACGACCGCGGTCTCCCGGCCCAGACCCTTGAGAGCGTAGCGCATGGAAATCGTGGCGGAGCAGCCCTGGCAGGCCAGGTGCCCCGGAGACATCAGCTCCTCTTCGGCAATCGAGGGCTTCACCTGGCGTCCTCCGCCCAGGTCGGCTGGGTCTTCTCGGCTTTTCCCTCGTCGACCTTGCTCCAGATCTCCTGCAGCAGCTCCACGGTGATGTCGCCGCCTCCCAGACCCGCGACGTAGCCGAAGACCGGAGGGCGCGCCGTCGCCGGATAAAGCGCCGCCCGGATCTCCTGGGCGAAGATGCCGCTCGCCCCGGGCGAATAGTTGCGGTCGACGACGGCAAGCTTGACCCCGCGCCCCAGGAAGCGGCGCAGGGCCTGCGCGGGAAAAGGCCGGAAAGCGCGGATGCGCAGGTTGCCGGCCGCAAGACCGCGCTCGCGCAGGGCGTCGACGGCCGCGCGCGCCGTCGAGCCCACGGCTCCCGAAGTGACCAGGAGCGTGGTCGCGTCCTCGCAGCGGTAGGCGTCGAAGACGCCGTAGCAGCGGCCGAAGGCCTCGCCGAACTCCCGGCCGACCTCCTCGATGAGCGTCTCGGCGCGGGCCATGTCGGCGGCCATGCTCCGGCGAAGCCGCAAGTATTCCTTCGGCGGCACGAGGGCGCCGAAAGCCAGCGGGCGCGCCGTGTCGAGGACCTGTTCGGGGCGATACGCGGGCAGGAAGGCGTCGACGGCGTCCTGGGCCGGGACCTCCACCGGCTCGTAGCTGTGCGAGAGGGTGAAGCCGTCGTAGACCACCATCGCGGGCAGCCGTACGGCCTCGGCGATCTTGTAGGCCATGATCGTGGTATCGAGGATCTCTTGATTGGTCGAGCAGTAGAACTGGAGCCAGCCGGTGTCTCGCTGCGAAAGAGAGTCGGTCTGGTCCGTCCACAGGCTCCAGGGCGCGGCCAGAGCCCGGTTGACCTCGGCCATCACGACGGGCAGGCGCGCGCCGGCGACCCAGTGCAGCAACTCGTGCATGTAAGCCAGGCCGTGGGACGAGGTCGCCGTGAAGGTGCGCGCGCCCGCGCTCGCGGCCCCCAGCAGCGCCGCCATCGCCGAATGCTCGGATTCGACCGCGATGTAGGCTCCCGGGAACGCTCCCTTCTCCTTCATCTCGGCCAGCAGCTCGATCGACTGGGTCTGGGGCGTGATCGGATAGGCGGCCACGACCTGGGCGCGCGCCAGCGCCGCGCCCACGGCGGCCGCATGGTTTCCCATCAGGACCTTCTTCACGCGGCCTCCTCGGGCGCGAAGCCGATGCAGCGCGTCGGGCACTCCTCGACGCAGATGCCGCAGCCCTTGCAGTAGGAATAGTCGATGACGGGGACCTTCTCGGTCAGCGCCACGCAGGCCTCCGGGCAGTATTTCCAGCAGATCAGGCAGCCCGTGCAGCGGGCGGCGTCGATGGAGGGGCGCAGGGTGCGCCAGTTCCCTGTGAGGTTTTCCGCCGTGGAGCGGCCGGAGACGATGACCCGCGGGTCCGAAGGCGCGGGAGCCTCAAGCTCTGGCATGGAGCGCCTCCTGGACGATCTCGAAGGCCTGGCGGGCGGCGGCGGCGTTCTCCTCGTGCTTGACCGGCACGGCCTCGCGCACGGCGGCGAGCAGGGGTTCCAGGCCGCAGAGGTCGAAGTAAGCGGCGACGGCCCCGCACATGGCGGTGTTGACGACGGGGCTGGCTTGGGATCCCAGCCGGTGCTCCAGGGCGATGCGCGTGGCGGCGATGGGCTCGACGCGGAAGCCCGGAGCCCTGGCGGCCAGCCTGGCCGCCGGGCTTTCCGAGTTGAGCAGCAGCGGCCCTCCGGGCTTGAGCCCCCCGAGCGTCTGCGCCGACAACAGCGCCGCGTCGAGGAAAACGAGCGCGTCCGGCTCGTAGATGCGCGTGCGCACGAGGATCGGGCGTTCGCTGATGCGGGCGTAGGCCGCGACGGGCGCGCCGCGCCGCTCGACGCCGAACTCCGGAATGGCCAGGCACTGGCCCTTGCCCGAGCGCAGGACGGCGTCGGCCAGTATCTTGGCCGCGAGCACCGTGCCTTGGCCTCCCCTTCCGTGAAAGCGGATCTCGAGCATCGCCGATGACGCCTCGCAACGGGGCGGCCAGGACTCGAAAATTCCGTCCTTTGGCCTGGCCGTTGCATCTCGATCCGTCATGGTCCGCAAAACGCTGCTTTTCTACGCCGCGCTCTTCGCCGCCGTCGGCCTGGCATTCGTGGCCGCCGAGGCGACGACCCTGCGCGTCGTCTCGTGGGCGGGCGCGTGGGCCGGCTGCGCCGCCCTGGCGCCCGGCGGGCCTTCGCTGTGGCTCGGCTTGACGGGGTCGCTGATGGCCGTCATCGCCTGGCTTTCCTACCGGCTGTCGCAGGATCCCGAGCAGCCGGCGGCCTGGGAGGGCCTGCTGCTGTCGAAAGCCGCGTCGGCCTCGCTGTTTCTGGCCTTCGCCGCGCGGGCCCGGCAGCCGCTCTTCGCCGGGGCGGCGGGCGTGGACGCCTTCATCCTGGGACACCTGGCCTGGATGCGCCGCCGGCTGGAGGAAGCTCCGGGGCTGGCGCCGCGGCTGGCCGCTCCCCGCGGCGTGTTCCACGAGGCATGGTTCGCCCGCTTCAACGACCCGAGCAGCGGCCGCGCCGCGTGGATCCGCTACGCGACCTCTCACGAGTCCTCTGAGACGCGCCTCACCCTCTACGACCCGGCCGACGGCCGCGTCGTCACCCGGCGCGCGCCCGCTCGCGCCGCGCTCTTTCAAGGCCCCACGCTGTCGCTCGACGGCTCGGAGCTCTCCTGCGAGCGCCTGCGCGGCGCCGCCGACGGAGCGTCCTGGGACGTGGCCTGGTCGCCGGGGCGATGCCCTCCCGCGCCGGTGGTGCCGGCTTGGGTGCGCGCCCTCGGCTTGTCGCGCTCGGGCTACGACGACGCCGCCCCCGCGGCTCGCTTCTCGGGTCGGGTCGTCTTGGACGGCGAGGCCTGGGAGTTCGAGCAGGCGCCGGGGTGCCTGGGCCACGTGTGGGGCGAGCGCTACGGCCAAGGCTGGTGGTGGGCCCACGCCGCGTTTCCGGAGCAGGACGCCGTGCTCGAGCTGCTGTCCGCGGGCGGCCGCCTCGGAGCGCGGCTGACCTCCGCCGCCCTGTGGCGAGGCGGCCGCCTGCTCCTGTCGTCGGGGCCCCTGAGCCTGGTGCGAAACGCTTCCCGGCGCGAGGGCGACCGCTGGATCTTTCGCGCCCATTTCCCGGGAGTGACGGCGCAGGGCGAGTGCACGCTCGGCCCCGAGGCGCGCGTCGTCTACGAGGAGCCCCCGGAGCGCAGGCTGCTCTGCCGCAACTCGAAGATCTCCGCTCTGAGCGCGCGCCTGCGCGGGGCGGGCGCCGAACTGCGCCTTTCGACGACGGCGGCCGCCGTCGAGTTCGTGGAGCCGCAATGAGCGCTCTCGAGGCCGTGGCCGCGGCTTACGCCGACCACGTCGGCGTTCCCCGGCCGTCGGCCGCCGCGCTGCGCGAGCGTATCGCGCCCTGGCCCGCCTGGGCGCGCGCGAGCGTCCGCGCGTCGGCCTGGGCCCTGCGGTGGCTGGCTCCGGCGGCGCTCCTGCGCCGGCCGCGGCGCTTCGAGGAGCTCTCTCAGGGGGACGCCGAGCGGCTGCTCCTGCGCCTGCAGGGGCTGCGCGCGCCGGCCGCGCGCGGGGCGTTTCTGACCGTCAAGGCAGCCGTGCTCGGCTGCTGCTACGGGGCGCGCCCGTGA
>DAIDHI010000004.1 GCA_027452025.1 Elusimicrobiota bacterium
GAAAAGAAGGCGATAGATATTATCGCCCGCCCAGCCGGCCTGCCCGAAGAGCCGCAGCGACAGCGCCAAGCTCGCCGTCGCCGATTCGGCTCCATAGCGCAGGAACCGCTCGGGCGGGGGAAGGAAGTCTCCCGCCTTCATGCGCCATTGCGCGCGCTGCGCCCACGACTCAACGGCGAAGCGGCTGCGGCGCCTGGCGGCGGTGTTGGGCAAGGGCAACTCCGGGTTGAGCGCGTAATAGAAGAAGGGCGTGCCGAGATGGACGGTCCAAAGCAGGACTTGAAAGGCGGCTGGGGAGAGCACCCATGCCGGCGCCCGGAAGACGTCGTTTTCGCGCGGGAAGGTCTCGAGCTTGCTCAAAAGGCGCGTCAACGCTTCTGGCTCGTCCGCGTCGCCGACGACGAGCCATCGGTAGACGCTGTCGTAGTAGAAGCCGCGCACTTTGGGATAGCCCGGGTCCTCGTCGAATATCTTGAGGCGCCCGTTCCACAGCATGGCCTGTTCCTCGGCGACGTCCCGCGGCCACGGCTCGGGCCCCGGCCCCGTCTCGTCGACGAGCCCGGCCGCTCGGGAGTCGGCTACGAAGCGGCGGCACGAGGCGTCGAGGTCCCGCAAGGCGCGGACGCAGATTTCACGGGCGCGGGCCCGCTCGACGCCGAGCGGGTCGGGCAGGAGAAAGGCGCAGCGCTCGGCCGGCGGGCGCCCCAGGTCGGCGGCCTGAACGTGGCGCAGGACGTCGGCCAGCCCTTTCGAGATCTTGACTCCGAAGTCCGGGGGCGGCGAGCCTGCGGCGGCGCCGAAATAGGTCTGCTGCAGAAGATGGAGGCAGGAAAACAGCGCCTCGCCGAGGCACTCCCAGCGCAGCCGCCAGCCTTGCGCAGGCGCGCGGTCCGGGCGGTATTCCTTCAGCCGCAGGGCGGGGACCGCCTGGATCGACCGCAGTTCTTCCTCGTCGACGATCTGGATCTCGCCCAGGATCGGCAAGAGGACTTTCCAACGGGCGTAGTGCGCCCAGAAACGCGCCAGGAACGCGGCTTCGGCGGCGGGTTCGCAGGCGGCGATGACGACGCCGAAGTCGAGGTCGCTGGCGCCGGGCACCCATCCCTTCCGCGTCTGGCCCCGGCGCGGCAAGATTCGCCGGATGTTGGGGAACCGGCGGCGGCAGCTGCGCGCGTAGAGCGCGGCCGCGGCGCGGTAATAGAGACGGAATGCCGGTGAAAAGGGAAAGCGCTTGTGCAGGGTCAGGACGATGCGCTGGAGCGTCTGCGTGGGCCCGGCCATGGCTTTGCCGGCGGCAGTGTATCAGGTATTGCATCCGGGGGCAAGGACCGCCAGCGCGCGAAAGCCTGCTTGGCCCGGTCGAGGTCGCGCAGCCTCAGCCAATAGAGGCCGCGGAAGAACTCGGTTTCCGGAAGGCGCGGAGCCAGGGACTGGGCGCGATCCAGGAATCTCAAAGCGAGCTGCGATTGCCCCGATTGGGAAGCGGCTTCGGCCGCACTCAGCCAAAAGAACGGGTCGTCGTTGTAACGCGGCCGGCCCGAGGTGAAGCTCGCAAGCGTTCGCGCCCACAACCGAGGGTCCAATGAAAGGGCCTGCTTCCAGGCCTCGACGCGTACCGTCCACTCGTAGGGATTCGGCGCCCCGGGAAAAGTGTTCATTGTATACCAGTAGCATCTCCAGCGCTTGTCGACGCCTATCAGTTCGCCAGGTTCCCGCCAGCGGATGATCGTTAAGCCCTCGGCCGCCAGCTTCTTGAGCAGCGCCTTGCCGAGCAGCGCGGACTTGTCCGGCATCGGATGACAGTTGTCATAAAATGTCTTCCATCCGGCGATCCCATCCTTCGCGGTCCGGTCCAACAGCACCTGCGCGTCGAAGAGTCGGGCGCCGGAGCTTACGCAGGCCTCGCGAATGACGAGATTGACGGCCCGTTTCGCCCGCCGGATTGTTGACGGATCCAACTCTCGCGCTTTCAGAAGGTCCCCACGCGCTCTCTCGTCTTGGCCGAGCGCCCGCTCGATGCGCGCGCGCTCGAAATACAGGGTCGCGCGCGCCGGGTCGCGGCGTAGAAGCCCATCCACCGCAGTCAGGGCCTCCGGCGTCGCGCGGGCCGCCTCCAGCGCCAGCACCCTGGAAAAATCCGAAGTCAGGACGGACCCTTCAGGCTCCGGGGCGAATTCGAGGTTGTTGGCGACCGTCGACAGGTAAAGCGGGATATGTCGGGCCCTCGCCAAAGCTATCCACGCGTCCAGGTCGGTCCTGAAACGGGACAGGCGGCGGGCGCCGTCGGCCCGAGCAACAGCGGCGCGCCTGTCGTGAAAGAGCAGCCAACAGACCAGGCGGCTTTTTCCGAACCATTTCCCGAGACGGTATTGCCAGGCCGTCAGGCCCGGGTCGGGGATATAGAGATTGTTGCCGAAGTAGACGAAGATCGCGTCGGGAGAGTAATTGATGACCTCTCGAAATCCCTTGTCAGTGGCCGCCAGCGTTCCTCCGATTCTCGCCGCGTTGACGATTTCCAGCCGGGGGCGGAATGCCGCGGTGTCGGCGATCATTTGCAGGGCTTCGCCGAGGTGCTGGGCCGTCGATTCGCCCACGACTGCGAGTCGGAATGTGTCCGACGGCTTGTCTACAAGGAATTGCTCCTTGGGGAAGTGCCCATAATGAGGTGGAATAGGATTGACCGGTACAAGATAGAGCCGTCCTTCGATACGTTTTTTCTGAAACAAGGGACCGGCCAGGGTGCGGAGGTAGCCCGGCGGCTCCGGTGCGCAGAGCCCTTCGGGCGCGGTCGCGTTCCCGAAGCGCCTGGCCGCGAACTCCAGGCCGGCGAAGACGGCCGACATGACTATCAAAGCGAGAGACGAGGCGAGGAGGCCGTATCCGATCCTCGGGCGGGGCATTGGTCCATTATATCCTGTCGTCCCCGATTGAGCTATAATCGTCGAATGACGGGCAAGGGGGGGGGTATCGGCGCTGCGGCGGACACCCGTGCCCCTGGTCAGCATCGTCATGCTCTGCCACAACGACGGCAAGTACCTCAGGGGCTGTTTGGAGAGCCTGCGGCGCTTCACCGACGAGAAGAAAACTCCTTACGAGCTCATCCTGGTCAACAACGCCTCCCAGGACGGCTCGGGCCCCTATTTGCGGCGCCTGGCCCGTTCGCCCAAGGTCAGGCTCATCGAGAATGAGCGCAACCGCTTCTTCGCCGGGGGCAACAACCAGGGCCTGCGACTGGCGCGCGGGCGCTACGTTCTCCTGCTCAACGCCGACACGATCCTCGGCCCGCGCTGGCTCGAGCGCCTCATCGCCTGCGCGGAGCGTGATCCCAAGATCGGCGTCGTTGGGCCCTATACCAACGGCGCCGTCGGCCG
The DNA here is from genome assembly GCA_027452025.1 of Elusimicrobiota bacterium. Classification (GTDB taxonomy): domain Bacteria; phylum Elusimicrobiota; class Elusimicrobia; order UBA1565; family UBA9628; genus DAIDHI01. The sequence continues at coordinate 3,372 of DAIDHI010000004.1, forward strand.
GCAGTTGGTGCGGCGGCCGGGTTACGACTCGCCGCAACGCTTTCCCACCTTCGCCGAGGTCTGGGCCATGAGCCGCGAAGGGCGGTGGGAGGAAGTCCACCGGCTCATCGGCTTCTGCCTGCTCATCAAAGGGCATGTCCTGCGCCGGGTCGGCCTGCTCGACGAGCGCTTCGGGCCCGGCGGCTACGAGGACTACGATTACTGCTTCCGGGTCCGCCAAGCCGGCTACAAGATCGCGCTGGCCGGCGACGTCTTCATCCACCATTTCGGCGGCAAGGGCTACGTCGGCATGGACTACGACGGCTTGCGCTCGCGCAACCGCGCGGTGCTCGCCGACAAATGGTGCCGCCACGTCATCGAAACGCTCGACGAACTCGACGCCGTCATCGCCAATTGATATAAGGTCCCAGGGATTCATGGCCACGTCCGAGAAGTCGCCGGTCCAGCCGTTTTCCTCCGACAAGATTTACGGCCACATGGACCGCGTCCAAGAGTGGCTCGAGTCGGGCCAGTCCCGCCCCGTCACCTACGAGCTCGATCTCACCAACGTCTGCAACCAGGATTGCCCGCACTGCTTCGGCTACTATCCGGAGCTGACGCAGGCGCGCATGCACCTGGAGGAGGCCAAGGGGATCATCCGCCAAATCAAGGATTTCGGCGGGCGAGGCCTGACCTTCACGGGCGGCGGCGACCCCTTGGCCAGCCCGATCGTGCTCGAGGCCGTGGCGTTCGCGCGCGAGCTCGGCCTCGATATCGGCTTCATCACCAACGGCCAGGCGCTGACCGAGGCTAAATCCCGCCTGCTCCTCAATTGCTGCCAATGGCTGCGCGTCAGCGTCGACGCGGCCACGCCGGAGGTCTTTCGCAAGACCCATGGCATGGACGAGAAGGCTTTCCGCCAGGTTTTGGGCAACGTGCGGGAGCTGGCCGGGCTCAAAAAGGAGACCGGCTCCTCCTGCACGGTGGGCATCGGCTTCTTGACCAGCGCCGAGACCAAGGACGACGTCTACGCCTTCGCCGTCCTCGGGCGGGAACTGGGAGTCGACTACGCGCAGTACCGGCCGCTGCTGCGCCGTCACGGCGAAGCCGACGTGGATTACTCGGACGAAACCTTGCTTTCGGAGATGCGCCGGGCCGGGGCGCTGTCGACGCCGTCCTACCGGGTCGTCTGCTCCGAGCACAAATACCGGCTCATCCAGCAGGGCAAAGTCGAGCGCGAGTATAAGAAATGCTACGGGCAGAACTTCGCCGCCGTCGTGTCCGCCGACAAGAAGATGTACGTCTGCTGCCACATGCGCGGCGTGCCGAAATACGAGCTGGGCGACCTATCCAGGCAGTCCCTGCCGCAGCTGTGGAACTCGGCCAAGCGCAAGCAGGTGGCCGAATCCGTCGATTTCAACGACTGCCCCCCGCTGTGCCGCTGCGACTCCTTCAACAATATACTCTGGGAGATCAAGGAGAACGGCGCCGCGGCCGAGCCGTCGAAAGAACCCAAGGACCACCCGAACTTTATCTAGGCGTTGCCTTCCAGGCGGGCGATGCGGCGCTCGTGGTCGTCCAGCAGGCTCCCGAAGCGCCCGAGGAGTTCTCCTTGCGTGGCCTGCCGCTGGGAGTAATCGTCAAATTGCCTCAGGCACAGATCGACGAGCTTGTTGACGGGGTCGAGGTCGCGCTTGGTGAGCATGGTCCGCCGGATATCGCTGACGTCCTCTTTGACTTGGACGATCTCAATGGTTAGGCGTCGAAGGCCGGCCCTCAGGCTGCCAACCTCGCCCCTGAGCTCGCCTCTGAGTTCGGCGACGTCCGCCTTGGTCGCCGGTCGATCATTTTGGGAAAACATCGGTTCGTCCATGATATCAGCTTCCTCCTCAGCATGCCAGGGCCTTAGGGCCTGTCAGGTATACGTTTCAGCCCGGGAAAAAGTTCCCGCCACGGCGGCGATTTGATAAGATGGCGCCAGAAGCGATGCTGCGCCAAGACCCGCCGGACACGCCCGCGCTGGAAAGCCGCGTCGACCGCGACGCTCCCGACTTCCAGCAGAACGTCAAGCACCATCAAGCCCTCATCGACGACATGCGCGGCAAGCTCTCGCAGGTGCGCAAGGGCGGTCCGGCCAAGGCCGTCGAGCTGCACCTCTCGCGCGGAAAGCTCACCGCCCGCGACCGCGTCGCCCGCCTCATCGATCCCGGCACGGATTTCCTGGAGCTCTCCCCGATGGCCGCCTTCGGCATGTACGGAGACGAGGTGCCCTCGGCGGGCCTCATCACCGGCCTCGGCGTCGTCAGCGGCCGTCTGTGCGTCATCGCCGCCAACGACGCCACGGTCAAGGGCGGCACCTACTACGCGGAGACGATCAAGAAGCACCTGCGCGCCCAGGAGATCGCCCTGGAAAACCGCCTGCCCTGCGTCTACCTGGTGGACTCGGGCGGAGTGTTTCTGCCCAAGCAGTCCGAGGTCTTTCCCGACAAGGAGCACTTCGGCCGCATCTTCTACAACCAGGCCCAGATGTCCGCCCTCGGCATCCCTCAAATATCCGTCGTCATGGGCATGTGCACGGCCGGCGGGGCCTACGTGCCCGCCATGTCGGATGAGTGCGTCATCGTGCGCAACCAGGGCACGATCTATCTCGGCGGGCCGCCGCTGGTCAAGGCGGCGACCGGGGAAGAATCGAGCGCCGAGGAGCTGGGCGGCGGCGACATGCACAGCCGCGTCTCGGGCGTGACCGACCACTTGGCCGACAACGACGAGCACGCCCTCGAGATCGCGCGCTCCATCGTCGAGAACCTCAACGTCCCGCGCTTCGCCGTCGGGAACGGCGAAGAGCCCTTGTATCCGGCCTCGGAGCTCTACGGCCTGGTCCACCGCGACCTGCGCCGGCCCTGCGACGTGCGCGAGATCGTCGCGCGCGTCGTCGACGGCAGCCGCTTCCAGGAGTTCAAGGCGCTCTACGGCCAGACGCTGACCTGCGGATTCGCCAAGATCTGCGGGCGTCCCGTGGGAATCCTCGGCAACCGCGGCATCCTGTTTTCCGAGGCCGCGCTCAAGGGCGCGCACTTCATCGAGCTGTGCTCCCAGCGCAGGATCCCGCTGCTCTTCTTGCAAAACATCACCGGCTTCATGGTCGGCAAGGACTACGAGCAGGGCGGCATCATCAAGCACGGCGCCAAGCTCGTGCAGGCGGTCTCCACGGCCCGGGTGCCCAAGATCACCGTCATCGTCGGCTCCTCCAACGGCGCGGGCAACTACGCCATGTGCGGGCGCGCCTACGGTGCGCGCTTCCTCTTCACCTGGCCCAACTCCCGCGTCTCGGTCATGGGGGCCGAGCAGGCCGCGCAGGTGATGGTCATCATCAAGCGCGAGCAGCTCAAGCGCCAGAAAGGGGCCCTGACGCGCGAGGACGAGGAAAAGATCGCCGGCCCCATCCGCGCGCAGTACGAGGCCGAGGGCCATCCTTACTACGGCACGGCCAGGCTCTGGGACGACGGCATCATCGAGCCCGCGCAGACCCGCCAGGTGGTCGCCACGTGCCTGGCCGCCGCCGCCCACGCGCCCATTCCGGAGCCGCGCTACCCCGTGTTCCGGATGTAGCGATGGCCGACCTCCTCGTCTCGCCGGGCCCGGTCGCTAAGATCTCGCTCAACCGGCCGCAGGCGAGAAACGCCATGAGCGACCGGACGCTGCGGGAGCTTTCCGCCGCTTTTCGCGACCTTTCCGCGCGCGAGGACCTGCGCTGCGTGGTGGTGACGGGCGAAGGGCCCGATTTTTGCGCCGGCGCCGATATCGAGTGGATGAGGCGGGCGGGGACGCTGCCGCCCGAGGAGGGCAAGAAGGACGCCGCGCTGCTTGCCGAGATGCTGTCCGCCGTCGACCAGTGTCCCGTCCCCGTCATCGTGGCCGCGCAGGGCAACGTCTTCGGCGGGGGCCTTGGGCTTCTGGCCGCCTGCGACGTCGCGCTCTTGGCCGAGGGCGCGCGCTTGTGCTTTTCGGAGTGCCGGCTGGGCATCATGCCGGCCGTCATCTCGCAGTGGGTGCTGCCCAAGATCGGCGCGGCCAACGCCAGGCGCTATTTCCTGACCGCCGAGGTCTTCGGGCCGGTCGAGGCCGTGCACATGGGGCTGGCCCAGGAAGCCGTCGCGGCCGACAAGCTTTCCGAGCGCGCGCGGGCCCTGGCCGGCCTGATCGTCAACAACGGCCCGAGGGCCGTGCGCACGGCCAAGGCCGTGCTGCGCCGCCTTCCCGATCTGCCGTCCGGCCAGAGGCTGGACTACGTGGTGGAGACCCTCGTGGCTCTGCGCTCGTCGCCCGAGGGCCAGGAGGGGCTCTCCGCTTTCCTGGAGAAGCGCCCCGCGTCCTGGGTCAAGTGACGGGCCGGGGGGAGCTTCATGGCTAAGTTCGAGGTGGTGGGCGCGGACCTGCAGGCCGTGTGCTGCGACTTGCAGCCCGGCGAGAAGGTGGTCGCGGAGGCGGGGCACCTGCTGTCCTTGTCCGACGGGCTGACGCTTGAGACGACGACGGGCGGAGGCCTCATGAGCGGGCTCAAGCGCGCCTTGGGCGGCTCGAGCTTCTTCGTCAACGAGATCGCCGCGCAGGCGAGCGGCCGGGCGGTCTTCGCCTCGCCGTCGCCGGGCAAAGTCGAGCAGCTCGACGTCTCGCCGTCCAAGGGGTGGCTGTGCCAGCCGCACGTTTTTCTTTGCTCGGAGTCCGGCATCCAGATCAGCGCGGCGCTGACCAAGCGCTTCGGCGCCGGCCTCTTCGGCGGCACGGGCTTCATCCTTCAGTCGCTCTCGGGTCAGGGCAAGGCCTTCGTCCACGTCGGGGGCGCCGCGCTGAAATACCAGCTCGCGGCAGGCCAGACCCTGCGCGTCGAGACGGGGTCTTTGGCCGCCTTCGAGTCGACGGTGGCCTACGACATCCAGATGGTCCGGGGCCTGCGCTCGATTTTGTTCTCCGGCGAGGGCTTGTGGTTCGCTCATCTCACCGGCCCCGGCGCGGTCTACGTCCAGTCCCTGGCCCTGCCGCGCCTGGCTCACGCGCTGGCGCCCTACCTGCCGACGCCGGCCCAGGCCGCCGCCGGGGAAGGCGCCGCCGGCGTCATCGGCGGCATCATCGGCTCGATGCTCCAGCAATGACCCCGCCCGCGCCGCGCTTCGTCGAGGTCGGCCCGCGCGACGGGCTGCAAAACGAGCCGAGGGCGGTGCCTCTCGAGGCCAAGGTCGCCTTCGTCAACCTGCTCTCCCGCAGCGGCCTGCGGGAAATCGAGGCCGGGGCCTTCGTCTCGCCCAAGGCCGTGCCTCAGATGGCCGACTCGGACCAGGTCTTCGCGCGCATCGACCGCCAATCGGGCGTGCTCTACTCGGCGCTCGTGCCCAACGAGCGAGGCTTGGAGCGCGCCCTGGAGGCCAAGATCGGCAAGGCCGCCGTCTTTACCGCCGCTTCCGAGACCTTCAACCAGAAGAACATCAACTGCTCGATTACGGAGTCCATCGAGCGCTTCAAGCCCGTGATCCAGCGCGCCGACGCCCTGCGCCTGCCCCTGCGCGCCTACATCTCGACGGCCTTCTTCTGTCCCTACGAGGGCTACGTGGCGCCCGACAAGGTCGTCCCCGTCGTCGACCGCCTCTGCGCCCTGGGCGTCAAGGAACTCTCCATCGGCGACACCATCGGCCGCGCCTCGCCCAAGGACGTGCGCGCCCTGCTCGACGTCCTGCTCAAGCGCGTGCGGGTGGAGTGCGTCTTCCTGCACTTTCACGACACCTTCGGCATGGCCATCGCCAACGCGCTGACCGCCTGGAACGAATACGGCGTCTCCGGCTTCGACGCCTCGACGGGCGGCGTCGGCGGGTGCCCCTACGCGCCGGGCGCGGGGGGCAACGTCGCGATGGAGGACCTGGTCTTCGCCTTCGCCGCCTCCGGCGCGAAAGTGGACGTGGACGTTCGCAAGCTCCAGGACGCGGGCTCTCTCATTGAGAAGCACCTGGGGCACCTGATGCCCTCGCGCCTGAGCAAGATCGCCCTGCGTTAGGGGCTGCCGCATCCGGGCCCGAATGGCGGACCGGGGCTCTGGGCGGCCCCATGCTATAATGAAGATCGTCGCGCCCGTAGTGAAACGGATATCACGACAGCCTCCGAAGCTGTAAGTTCAGGTTCGATTCCTGACGGGCGCACCACTTTTTGCCGCGGCGTCCCTACCGCAGCGAGTAGACCCCGAAGGCCGTTCGGCCGTCGCGCGTCAAAAACTGCTTGCGCTCGATGAGGCGCCGTCCGCGGGCGGCGAGTTCCGTCGACAGCGACTGGAAATTGGGGCTTCGGGCGGGGTCGATGAAGACGTAGACGTTCTCGCCTCCCAGGCAGCGCCGCCGGAAGGCGGCGAAGCTGTCCGTGCCCGAGCCCGGAGGCATGCGCCAGCAGGCGAGAGGCTGGACGCGACCGGCGCTCAGGAACAGGATCGTGTCGTGGAGGCCCCAGTCGCAGAACTTGGGCGCCGAGATGCCGCCGGCCTCCAGCCAATGCGCGAGAGAAAAGGACGCGTCGGAGAAGGACGCGACTCCTCCCGTGCGGTCGAGAAACCTCTCCAGCCGGAACGTCCGGACGGCCTGGAACGAGGCGGATAGGGCCACGGGCAGCAGCGCGAGCGCCCAAAGGCCGCGCAGCCGTCCCGTCGCCGCTCTTTGGACGGCGAAGCTCGCGGCGGCGCCCAACAGAACCTCGGCCAGCGGAAGCAGGAGATAAAGGTGATCCTGCCGCAGATCGCTGATCGTGAAGACGGAGCAGCCGAGCGTCGCGAAGAAAGTCAGGACCGCCAGGACCCCCAGAGGCGGATTTTCCCCGCTTTTGAGAGCCAGGATGAGCATTCCCGCCGCGGCCAGAAGGAGCAGTTGCGCGCGCTCGAAGGCGCGCTCGAGGCGCCCGGAGGGCCGCGGCGCGTAGGGCGGGAAGCAGTCCTCCAGCCGTCCCGCGAGCAGGGCGTCGAAATGGCCCAGCGACTCCTCGAGATTGCGCTCGACGGCGAGGTTGTCGATGTTGCAGCAGCGGGTCACCGGGAGATTTTGGGCGATGGCCCCGAAGGTCTCCGTGGCGGAGCCGGTCAATTCCTTGAGGATCATCGGCGCCAGCCCCGCAGCCAGGCACAGCGCGGCCAGGATGGTCCGCCGCAGCGCCCGCGGCCGGCGCCAGCGCCGCGCGGCCGCCGAGGCGGCCGCGGCAAGCCCCACGGCCAGGCCGGCGATGAACCAGGCGAACCACAGCCGCAGCGACAAGCCGGCGCCGCAGAGCAGGCAAGCCGCGAAGAGCCACCGGTCGCGGCCCTCGCGCAACCAGCGGGAGACGCACACCAGGACTGCGAGAGCGGCGCCGGCCATGATGCCGGCGTGCGGCACGCTGATGCGGGAGAGGAACATGAATCCCGGATTGGCGACCAGAAGGCCCACGGCCAAGATCGCGGCCAGGCGGCCGAAGTATTCCCGGGCGCAAGCCCAGGCCGTCCAGAGGACGATCAGGCCGGCGAAGACCTCGGCGCTGCGCAGCGCCGCAGCCGCAGGATGGATGGCGGCCAAAAAGGGCAGCAGCAGGTAGGACTGCAGGGCGGCGTGATAGTTGAGTCCCGTGGGCCAGGCGCGAAAGTGCGCCCAGCCGGCCCGCAGGATGCGCTGCGCGACGATTCCGTCGAGAGCCTCGTCGCTGTAGAGGCCCGGGCGCAGGAGCGCCCTGAATTGAAAGGTCAGATACGATGCCGACAAGCCAAGCAGTCCGACGGCTTCCCAACGGCGGACGCCGGGCTCGGCGGCTGGCGAGCGCATGTCCGACGAGGATACCAAAAGCGGCGGCGCTAGGCCGAGGCGCGGCCCCGCCGCAGCAGAGCCTGCACGCGGGCCACCAATTCCAGGAAGCCGAAAGGCTTGGGCATGTAGTCGTCCCCGCCGACCGAGAACCCTTCCAGCACCTCCGAGGGGCTTTTGGCGGCGGACAAGAACAGGATCGGCACCTCCCCGCCTTCCGGGGAGTCGCGCAGCTCTCGGCAGAGCTCCAGGCCGTCCTGGTCGGGCAATCCCCGGTCGAGGATCACGAGATCGGGCTTGGCGGCTCGCAGGCGCTGCCGGGCCTCGAAGACCGTCGACGCCGTGTCGACTCCGTAGCCCTCGGCCTCCAGCACGTAGCGCATGAACGAAGCCGTGTCTTCCTCGTCTTCGACGATCAAGAGCTTCATGGGGGGCTCCGCCTAATATATAGGCCCGGAATCGGGCTGCGTCCAATAAAATCTCGGTAAAGGCTCCGGGGGCTGGTCGGTGGGCAGCAGCTGGGGGGCGACGGCGGCCAGGGGCCGCTTGGGATCGAAGCCGCGCGCGGGCTCCACGAGGAGGTTGTCGTATTCGGCGTCGGTGGCGTCGCAGCGCAGCATGACCACGCCGGGATCGAGGATCGGAGGCCCGAAGCGCCCGTCGTCGATGCCCTCGGCCAGCAAGCGGCCTCCTATGTAGAGGCGGATGTCCACGCTCAGGTCCCTGCGCGTCCTCACGGTCACGCGGATGTTCTGCCACTCCCCATACGGCGGGTCGTAAGCCGCGTAGCGGCTCAGGTTATAGTAGGTGCCGCAGTCCGAGCGGCCGTCCGGCACCCGCTTCTTGATGACGATCTTGCCGTCGCGGCGGTTGACGCTGGCATAGTAAGCCCGGCATTCGCCGCCGTAGCGCAGGGCGACGTGGACGCCGTCCCAGGCCTGCGGCACGGGTGTGTCGATCGTGGAGCCGTGATTGAGCAGGCGGAAGGAGACCGAATAATTGGCGCCCGAGAGCTCGCCGCGCGCGGGCGGCGCGGCGAAGGTGACGCGCTCGTCGGCCAGGACGTAGCCCCGCGACGGGGGCATCGCGGGCGCCTGCGCGGCGGCCGAGAGGAGCATCAAGGCGAGCATGGCGCCGATCATGGCCGCTACACTCTAGCGCCGGCCGCCGGCGCAGGCCATGGAGGCAGCGTGCCGCGCCCGTCACGGTTACTCGAAGACCAGCTGGTAGGCGGTGTAGCGAGGCACGAACCAGCGCAGGAAGCGCTTGAGCGGCCGCGCGTCGTCGGCGGGCGCCTTGAACGTCGTGTCGTAGGCGGAGAGCACTCCGTTTTGCGACAGGACGTAGTCGCGCAGCCGGCCGCGGACGTCGGGATCGAGGCTCTCCCAGAAGCTCGCGGCCTGCGCCGGGTCCCGGGAGAAGAGCTCTTCCAGCCGCCGCTGCTGCTCGGAAAGCGGCGGCATCGCCCCGGGCGGCAGCGCGACCTGCGCCGGAGCCTTGGGCGGCTCGACGTCGGGGTCCTTGAAGTATCGCACCAGCGTCCCGGTCACCGTCGTGCGGACGTAGGAGAACAGCGGCCAGGCGCAGACGGGGAAGCACAGCGAGCGGTGATCGACGGAGACGTTGATGAGCCCATCGTTGTCCATCTTGGAGCGCGCGTCGCGCATGGCCGCCTGGGTGGTGGCGTCGCCCAGCGGCGGCGCCGAGAAGAAGAAGAACGCCGACGACTTCCCGGTCACGACGCCGATGGGGATGTTATCGGTGGGGCCGACGCGGGCGGCGGGCAAAAAGACCGGGGTATCGTGGGCGCAGCCGCACAGGGCCGCGGCCAGGAGGGTCACCGCCAGCCGATCGGCTCGTAGCCCTTGTCGGTGAGGCACTTGTCGACGAATCGCCGCTCCACGGCGTCGGGGGTGTTGGCGCGCGCCGCGCCCTGGGCGACGCCGATCGTGCCGCCGATGGCCGCGCCTTCGGCCGCGCCGCGGATCGGCTCGCCGACGAACGCTCCGGAGACGAGGCCGATCGCCCCGCCGAGAGCGGCGCCGAGGACGGTATGTCCGGCGACGATCTGGTCCTTGTGGTCCTTGAGATACTTCTTCGCCTTGGCCCGGCAGTCGGCCACGTCGGCCTGCGCCTGCGTCTGGCCGACTTGCTGGTAATAGCCGTTGGGATAGAGCACGGGTTTCGGGGCGCAGGCGGCCAGCGCCGCGGCGGCCAAAAGCGGCAGGGCCTTGATCATAGGACGTAGCGCTCGCCCGGCCGCGCGGGAGCGCACTCGGTGGCGCAGCCGGGCCGTCCGGCCTTTCGCGCGGCCGCCGCCTCGGCCAGGCCCTCGGCGCGGGCGTCGAGCAGCGGCAGCAGGGCCAGACGGCGCACGCGGGCCTCGCAGGCCAGATCGACGACGGGCTCCCAGGCGCCGCGGGCCTTGCCGTCCTGCGGCACGGGCTGCGAAAGCCAGCGGCGGTAGCCGTGGACCAGCAGGGCCGCGTCCTCGAACAGGAGGCGGAACTTTTCGCGCTCGTGGCGGTTCCAGTCGGCGACGCCCTCGGGCACCTCGTTGGCGGGGCAATAGACGACGCGGCGGCCGCCCACGTCCAAGCGATAGGCCAGGCAGGAGCCCGCGTGCTGGGTGTAGCGCGTCGAGGCCATGATCCCCGGGGCGAGCTGGAACTCGCCTTCCCGCTGCGGATAGAGCAACGGCGTCGCGCGCATGGCCAGGCCCGGGCCGCCGCTCATGCGCGGGGCCAGGCGCTGCAGCAGGGACTCGGCGTCGTCGGGGCCGGCGAGGTTGACGCGGGAGCCGGCGTTGAGCATGGCCGAGCAGGCGGAAAGCTCGGCGACGGCCTCCGGCTCGTAGCGCGAAAGCAGCACCCAGCAGGTGCGCGGCGCCTTCTTCTGCGTCGCCAGCCACGTCGACAGGCCGGCGCCGGCGTCGAAGATGATCCACATCTCGGGCAGCTCCAGGGCCGCGCCGCCCGAGAAGGGCGTCAGCACCAGCGGCGGCGCCGGCGCGAGGGCGGCTTGCGCGGCGGGTTCGGCCTGGCCCAAAATGCGTCCGACGCGCGCGGCCAGCTCGGCCAAGGAAAACGGCTTGTTGAGAAAGAGGTCGGCGCCGTAGCGCTGGGCCGTCGTGCGGTCCTGGGCGAAGTCCTTTGCGGTCAGCAGCACGATCTTGACGTGGCGGGTGGCCGGATTGGCGCGGATGGTGCGGCAGGCGGTCAGGCCGTCGACGCCCGGCATCATGATGTCGAGCACGACCAGGCGGGGACGAGCTTCCTGGACGATCTGGAGCACGCCCGCGCCGCTGGGAAAGTAACTGACGGTCAGGCCGCGGCCGCGCAGGACGTCGCTGACCAGGCTGCCGACCGTGGGATCGTCATCGAAGATCAGGACGTCGGGCACGCCCCAAGGGTAGCACCGCCGGCGGGTGCCGTCAAGGCGATTACTTGAGGCAGCCGGCCAGCGTCTCGAGCACGCCTTCCCAGTCCGAGTCGGCGCAGCCGCCCTGGGCGAAGTCGGCGCGGCCGCCAGCGGATCCCCCGCTGGCCGAGGCGAAGCTCTTGGCGATCTTGGCCGCGTCGACGCCCTTGGAGGCGAGGTCGGGCGTGGCGGCGAGGACGAAGGAGAGCTTGCCGGCTCCGGGCGCGGCGAGGAAGACCAGCCCCGAGCCCAGTTCCGACTTGGCCTTGTCGGAGAGGGAGCGCAGGGACTTGGGGTCGGCGCCCTCCAGGCGCTGCGTCAGGACCTTGATGCCGCCAAGCTCCAGGACCTTCTTGGCGGCCTCGGCCCGCTCGCCGAGCTTCTTGATGCGCAGGCGCCCGAGCAGCTCGCGCAGCTCCTTTTCGCGCACGCGCAGGGCCTGCTCGTCGGCCGAGGCGGGCAGGGGCTCGGCCTTGCCGCCGAAAGAGAGAACTTGCTCGAGCAGCTCGCCCTCGCGCTCGCGCAGCTGCGCCAGCGCCTCGCCGCGCTCCTGCTCCTTGAGGCGGTCGTAGTCGGCGACGGCCTTGCCGGCCAGGGCCTCGATGCGGCGCACGCCGGAGGAGACCGAGGATTCCTTGAGGATGCGGAAAGCCCGCAGCTCGGCGGTGTTGGAGACGTGCGTGCCGCCGCAGAGCTCCAGGCTGAAGCGCTCCTTGGGATCGGACCAGCCTTTGGGGCCGATCAGGACGAAGCGCGGGCGCTCGCCGTAGGTCTCGCCAAGCAAGGTGACGGCGCCGTACTCCTTGACCTTTTCGATCGAGTCGACCTTGGTGGCCACCGTCTCGCCCTTCGCGATCTCGGCTTGGACCAGGGCCTCGGCCTTATGCAGCGTGTCGGCGTCGACGGCCTTGGGATTGGTGAAGTCGAAGCGCAGCTTGTCGGCTCCGACGTAGGAGCCCGCCTGGCGCACGTGGGCGCCCAGCAGCCGGCGCAGGGCCTCGTTGAGCAGGTGCGTGGCCGTGTGGTGGGGGGCGATGTAGCCGCGGCGCACGGCGTCGACCTTGGCGAGCACGCGCGCGCCCGGCGCCAGGTCCGGGGCGGCGTCCACGACGACGTGCAGGACGGCCGTGCCCTGCTTCTGCGTGTCGACGACGCGGGCCAGCACCGCCTTGCCGTCCTCCGAATAGAGACGGCCCTCGTCGCCGACCTGGCCGCCGCCTTCGGGATAGAACGGCGTCTTTTCCAGGACGACGACGCCGCGCCCGCCTTCCAGCTGCGAGGCCGCGACGACGGTCCTCTCCTCGAGCGACTCGTAGCCCGTGAACGCCGTCTCGAAGTGCCCGGCCAGGGAGAACGATTTCTCGCCCGACCCCTTCCAGGAAGCGCGCGCGACCTGGGCGGCGCGCTCCGAGGCGCGCGCGAAGGCCGCCTCGTCGACCGAGACGCCCTTCTGGGCGCAGATCTCGCGGGTCAGCTCCAGCGGAAAGCCGAAGGTGTCGTAGAGCTTGAAGGCGTCCTCGCCGGAGAGGGTCTTGCCGCCCGCGTCGAGCAGGGCCTTGAGCTCGCGCTCGCCGGTCTGGAGGGTCTCGAGGAACTTCTCCTCCTCGGCCTTGAGGGTCTGCGCCACGGGCCCTGCGGCCTGGGCCAGGTCCGGATACGGCTTTTCGAAGATCTCGACGACGGCGGGGACGAGGCGATGGAGGAAAGGCCGGGCGTGGCCGAGGAGTTGGCCGTAGCGCACGGCCCGGCGGATGAGGCGGCGCAGCACGTAGCCGCGCTCGACGTTGGAGGCGATGACGCCTTCCGACATGAGCATGGTCGCCGCGCGGGCGTGGTCGGCGATGACGCGGAAGGCGAGCTCGGTCTCCGGGGACTTGCGCGGGTCGACGGAAAGGATGTGCGCCGCGGTCTGCACGATCGGGGCGAACAAATCGGTGTCGAAGGGCGAGGGCTTGTCCTGCGCGGAGAAGACCAGCCGCTCCAGGCCCATGCCCGTGTCGATGTTCTTGCGCGGCAACGGCTTGAGCGCGCCGTCGGCCTGGCGATCGAACTGGGTAAAGACCAGGTTCCAAATCTCGAGGTAGCGGTCGCAGTCGCAGCCCACGCCGCAGTCCGGCCGCTCGCAGCGAAACTGGGGGCCCCGGTCGAAGTAGATCTCCGAGCAAGGGCCGCACGGGCCCGTCGGGCCCATGTTCCAGAAATTGGTGTCCGAACCCAGGCGCACGACCTCGTTGGGCACGCCGAGGCTCTTCCAGAGGGACTCGGCCTCGGAGTCGTCCTTGAAGACGGTCGGGTGGAGGCGCTTGGGGTCGAAGCCCATCTCCGCGATGAGGAACTCCCAGGCCCATGCGATCGCCTCCTTCTTGAAGTAGTCGCCGAAGGAGAAGTTGCCCAGCATCTCGAAGAAGGTCAGGTGGCGAAGCGTCGTGCCGACGCGGTCGATGTCGGTGGTGCGGAAGCACTTCTGGCAGCTGGTCGCCCGCGAGAGGTCGGTCTTCAAGCCGAGAAAGTAGGGTTTGAAGGGAACCATGCCCGCGGAGTTGAACATCAGGGACGCGTCGCCCTGCGGGATGAGCGGGGTCGAGGGCCGCACGGGATGCTTGCGGGCCGCGAAGAAGTCGAGATAGGCTTGGCGGATCTGGGCGCTGGTCTTCATGTCGGGGAAGACGAATTATACTAAATGGCAAAGTCCGCGGCGAAATCCTGACGGCCGTCGGCATTGACACCGTCGAGCGGTACTGTTATAACATCACCATCGCGGCCCGCGGCAAAAATGGGATTCTATCGGAAATTGGCCGGTTATTTGGACCGCAAGGTGACGGTCCTCGTCATTCCCCAGACGGACCTCAAACCCTTGCGCTGGCAGTGCACGACGGCCTTCTTCCTCTTCTGCTTCGCGCTCTGGTCGAGCCTCACGGTTTGGGCCGGCTTCATCGTCAGCCGGCACGTCGACTACTGGATCACCAAGGCCGATAACGCCGTCATGATGGCCAAGCTCAACCACATCGCCCAGGAGATGCGGCGCTCCCAGCAGGTGCTCGCCATGGCCGAAGACACCGACCGCCAGATGCGCCAGCTGCTCAATCTCGCCCATCGGGACGACGATCTCACGGGCGTCGGCGGGCCCACGGCGGCCGACCGCGCCAACCTGATGATCACGCTCAACCGCGCCTCGGGCCTGCGCGAGGCCGACTGGCACAAGCAGATCCAGGACATCCGCGAGGAGTCCTACAAGCGGCTGGCCAGCTTCCAGGAGATCGCCTGGTATCTGAGCAACCAGCGCAGCCTCTTCAACGCCACGCCCGGCATGTGGCCGACCGACGGCCGCATCACCTCGCCCTTCGGCTACCGTTTCAACCCGATCCGCGAGTATGACGGCGAGACGGGGGAGTTCCACTCGGGCATCGACATCGCCAACCGGCCCGACACCCTCATCTACGCCACCGCCGACGGCACCGTTCGCTACGCGGGCTGGTCCCACGGCTACGGCAACGTCATCGTCATCGACCACGGCTACGGCATGTCGACCCTTTACGGACACACCTCCAAAGCGCTCGTCAAGAGCGGCGACCACGTGCGCCGCGGCCAGGTCATCGCCTACATGGGCACCACCGGCCGCTCCACGGGAGCGCACGTGCACTACGAAGTCTGGCGCAATGGAAAGCCCGTAAATCCACTCATCTTCCTGAAGGTGCATTCCGGCGACGAGCTGCTCAGCGACGGCGGAAGTCCTTTCCAGGCTAGCGGGAAATAACCACTCATGTTCACGAAGACCGAGCGGCTCGACAGCCGCGAAAATGTGACGCTGATCGGAGAGGAGGCCTACTTCCACGGCGTGCTGTCCGCCAAGGGCTCCCTGCGCGTGGAGGGCGTCGTCGAAGGCGACATCACCGACGCCGTCTCCGTCGAGATCGGCAAGAAGGGCCGCGTCAAGGGCAACATCGCCGCCGAGACGCTTTCGGTCGCCGGGCAGGTCGACGGCGACGTCGTGTGCTCGCGCTCCGTGGAGCTGCTGGCTCAGTCGCGGCTCTCGGGCAACATCCGCACGGCGCGCCTGCGCATCGAGGAGGGCGCGCTCTTCGACGGCAACTGCGCGATGTCGGGCTTCGTCGAGGAAGGCGGCGGCCGCCGCGAAGGCGAGCTGTCGGCCGCGCAGCCTTGAGGTTACGGCCATGATGTCCTTCCTGCGCCGTTATCACCGCTCCCTGTTCATCGCCACCATCGTCATCTTCCTGCTCGGCACCTTCGTGGGCCTGGGCGGCTACCTCTTCTCCAGCCGCGACATGGGCCAAGCCGTCGCCTCCGTCGGCGGCACGAAGATCCCCTACGCCGTGTTCTCGGCCCGCGTGAACAACTACTTGGATGCCCTGCGCTCGCGCGGCACCGACGTCACCGACGACGTCTCCAAGCAGGTCAAGCAGGGGATGCTGCGCGACATGATCGTCGACGAGCTCCTTTCGCAGAAGGCCGGTGCGATGGGCATCGTCGTCACCGACGAGGAGCTGGCCCGCGACATCCAGAACACGCCGGCCTTCCAGCGAAACGGGGCCTTCAGCCAGGACCTCTACTACGCGGCGATCCGCCAGGTCTACCATCAGACGCCCGAGCAGTACGAGGCGATGCGCCGCAAGCAGATCAAAGCCACTCTCTTCAAGCAGCTGATCTTCCAGACCGCCAAGCTCGCCCCGCAGGAAGTCGAGCAGCTCTACGCCCAGGTCCACAAGGGCAAGATGAAGAGCTTCGCCAAGGACAAGCTCGCCTTCGCGGCGCAGGCCCAGCAGCAGCGGGCGCTGGAGCTCATCAACTACTACCTGCGCCAGCAAAGCGCCCAAGTCGAGATCCGCAGCTACCTCCAGCAGCGCGAAAGCGGCGCCTAGGCAAGGAGACCCCCTGATGACCCGCATCCTCGTGGTCGGTTCCGTCGCGCTCGATTCCGTCAAGACCTCGGAAGGGGAAAGCCGCGACGCCTTGGGCGGCTCGGCCGTCTATTTCTCCCTGGCGGCGCGGCACTTCGCGCCGGTCTCCATCGTAGGCGTCGTGGGCCGGGATTTTCCGTCGGCGCACCGGCGAATGCTCGAAGGGCGGGGCATCGACCTGGCGGGCCTGCGCGCCGAGGCCGGCAAGACCTTCCGCTGGGCGGGCAAATACGGCCGCGACATGGCCGGCGCCAAGACCCTGGAGACGCAGCTCAACGTTTTCAAGGACTTCAGGCCCGCGCTCAGCGAGGAGCAGAAGGGCGCGCCCGTGCTCTTTTTGGCCAACATCGATCCGGAGCTTCAGGCCGACGTGCTCGCGCAAATGAGAAGGCCGCAGATCGTCGCCTGCGACACGATGAACTTCTGGATCGCCTCGAAGCTCCCCGCGCTCAAGGAGCTGCTCTCCAAGGTCCACATCTTCTTCGGCAACGAGGAAGAGGCCAAGAAGCTCACCCGCCAGCCCAACGCCTTGCGGGCGGCCAGGGTCATCTCCGAATGGGGCCCCTCCGTGGTCGTCATCAAGAAGGGCGAGCACGGCGCGGTGCTCAAGGCCGGCAAGGAGGTCTTCGTCTTTCCCGCCTTTCCTCTTGAGACCGTCAAGGACCCGACGGGCGCCGGCGACAGCTTCGCCGGCGGCTTCATGGGGTATCTCGCCTCCGTCGGCGGCTGCGAGGACGCGCACCATCTCAAGCGCGCCGTCCTCTACGGCACGGTCATGGCCTCCTTCAACGTCGAGGACTTCAGCACGCGGCGCTTGGAGAGCTTGGAGCGCGGCGACCTCGAGGAGCGCTTCGTCGACTTCCTCGAGCGGTTGACCGTCCCGCGCGAGGCGGCGCTGGCATGATCGTTCACGCCCTTCTGCTTGCCGCGCAATGCCTCGCGCAGGCTCCCGCGCCCGTCGAGCATCCTCGCATCGCCATCGTCATCGACGACTTCGGCTTGACCTACAAGAAGGACGTCCCCGACGAGCAGTGGATGAGGATCGACTGGCCGATCACCTTCGCCGACATGCCGCAGTCACCGCGAACCAAGCAAGTCGCCGCCGAGACGCCCAAGTGGGGACATGAGCTCATCATCCATTTCCCGTTTGACCCCTTCTTGAGCCTGAAGCTTCCCAAAGACCGCGTCGATCCCCGGGACTTGCAGAAAGTGGAGGCCTTGCTGGGCAAGGCCTTCCGCGAGGTCCCGCACGCCGTCGGGCTCAATAATCACCGCTCCTATCGCGCCACCATGAACAAGCCGCTCATGAAGGCGTTCATGAGCGTCCTCAAGCCCCACGGCATCTTCTTCCTCGACAGCCACGTCGGACCGAAGACCGTGGCCTACGAGGAGGCCCGCCGCGCGGGCATTCCCGCGGCGGAGAACAGCATCTTCCTCGACGGCGGTCATGAGCCCAAGGCGCGCAGGTCCCGCGACCCCATGGTCCTGGCCGAGGCCATCGCCAAGGACAAGGCCGTCTGCGAGCACTACTTGCGCGTCGTGGCGGGCATCGCCAAGAAGAAGGGCCAGGCGGTGGCCATCGGCCACCACTACTACCACGGCACCTACGAGTGCCTGACGGATGAGGTCCCCAAGCTGCGCGCCGAGGGCTTCCAGTTCGTCTTCGCCTCCGCGCTCGCGCGGTAGATCGACACCGTGGCGTTGCGGTAGACCGGCCGGCCCAGGCGCGTCAGCGCGGCCGGCGTCATGAGGGAGCGCTCGAACGGGCCGACCCAGAGGTAATCGAGCTCGGCGTCCTGGTCCGGCGGCGTCCGGGCGAGGCTTTCCAGGATCTTGACGTAGTCGGCTCGCGGCAGGTCGTCGTTGACGCCGAACATGGACCATTCCCGGTCCTGCCAGTCCACGCGGCCGTTCCAAAGGGCGTCCTGCCAAAGCCTGTTGGATGAGGCGCCGTCGTGCCGGGCGAGCTCCTTGACGATTTTCCCGTCGGGGATGCCGAGCAGGGCGAACGCCCGGCGCTGCCGCTGCACGAGTTCGCGGGCCGGCACGTCGCAGGCGATGATGAACCCGTAGCCCACGAAGTTTTTCTCCCGAGTGTAGATGGGCAGGAACATGTTCTCCAGCGGGCCCAGGGAGGCGACGACGGAGTCCGGCGGGACGTTCGCGTCCAGGAACGCATAGGCGTCGTCGAGATCCTTGGGCAGCGCTTGATACGGGTAGCGCGCCTGGGCGTAGGAGATCGCGCGGCCGGCCGCCCAGGCCGCGCAAACGGCCGCCAGCCACAGCCAGGCGCGGCGGTCCGCGATCTTGCGCCCGAGAAGGCCTGCGCCCAAAAGGAAGGCGAAGAAGGCTCCCAGCCGGTTCCAGTGGTTGGGCGAGACCGAGCGTCCGACCAGGCCCTGCGCTTCGAGGATGAGGCAGGCGGAGAGGACGACGCAGCCGAGCAGGACCGGCGCCGGCTCGCGGCGAGCCTTCCAGAGCATCGCGGCGGCGGCCGCCGTCCAGGCCAAGGCCCAGGTATCGACGTGGCGGCCGTATTTCATGCCCGCCTCGACGAGCATCTCCGAGGACATCCCGAGGTGGACAACCAGCCACGGCAGCCCCAGCAAGCCCGTGAGCGCGACGGCCGCGAAGGTCCTGCGGTCCGGGCGCCACAGGAAGAAAAAAGCGGCCGCCGCTGAGAAGATCACGCCCACGTCGGGATGGAAGTAGAACAGGCTCGCGCCCGCAAGGCCGGCGCCCAGCGCCCAGCCCCACGCGCGCTTCGCGCGCAAGAGCAGCCACAGCGCGAAAAAAAGCGGCGGCCAGGTCAGGGCGGGATTGGAAAGCCGTCCCGCCCCGAAGGTCCACGGATAATGCCCGAGATAATAGGAGGAATGCAGCAGGACCTGCTTGAAGGTCCCGGCGAGGTCCCAGCGCGCGAAGAACGCCAGGTCGAGGACGTCGACGAACAGCGTCGTGAACACGGCGGCGAACACGGACCAGCGGACGTTGCCGGAAAGCTCGATCAGGAGCAGGTAGAGGCCCACGACCCAGAGCGCGACTCCCGCGAAGCGCGAGAGCACCCAGCCGGCGCCGACGCGGCCGCCGCACAGGCGCGCCATCGCCCCCATGAGGGCGAAGGACAGCGTGTCGGTCAGGGCCAGCCTGAGGCTGCGGTTTTCCTTGATGTGCGGGTCGCCCGGGATCAGACGGCGCGCGGCGTCGTGCATGCGGGCGGCGTACTCGCTGTCGTCGCGCGAGTCGAAGGTGGGGATGGCCCGAAAGCGCCCGCTCAGGCTCCACTGGGCCGCCTGCTCGGGAAAGTGGCGGGCGTAGAAGGCCCGGTAAGCGGGCATGAGCAGCTCCGGAAGGCACAGGAGCAAGCCGGCGGCGCAAGCCCAGAGCGCCACGATCGCACGTCGCTTCGCGTTGTCCGTCAAACCATTCTGGAAAATCATGCCGGCGGAGGGGATCGAACCCACACGGCCCAGGGGGCCACGAGATTTTGAGTCTCGCGCGTCTGCCAGTTCCGCCACGCCGGCGCCGAGGCTATCTTATCATTTTGCGGAAAGCCGCACGGCGAGGCGGACCTTCACGGCGCCCGGAAGCGCGGTGCCGTCGTCGTCGTCCGGCGCGGCCGAGCCGCCGCGGCGAGAGTGGGCGCGCTCCACGTCCTGGTCCCAGCTCGAGACCAGCTTCTTGATGCCCGGCTCGACCGGGGCGGCCAGAAAGTCGAGGCGCACGGGCTTGCCGGGGGCGGGACGAAGGGCCTTCAAGGGCACGACCAGCGTGTAGACGGGGTCCCGGCCGGCGAGGCCGCCTTGGAGGCGAAGCCCCTGGGGAAGCCCGGTGGAGACGGCCACGCCGGAGGGCAGGAGAAGCTCCGGCGTGGTTCCCGAGGCGAACGGCGGGGTCTGGCCCAGGATCTGCCAGGAGCCCGGCAGCGGGGGCTGCAGGCGGCTGAAGGGCAGGCGCAGTCCGAAGCTTCGGGTCTTGCCGTCCGAGCCGTAGAACCAGAAGGTCAGATCCTGGCGGAACGTCCCGGACATCAAGGCGCGGCCGTCGGAGCCGTCGGCGGTGAGATGGAGATAGAGGTTAGCCCCGTCGTTTTTGGCGCGAAAGTCGATGCCGGGCTCGTACTCGACGTCGGTGTCCGACCAGGCGGCGTCATCGGCGTTGAGGGCGACGGGCTTGGGCGTCCAACGGCTGTCGACCGAGTCTCGCCACAAGAAGAAGGCGCGCGCGGGAGCGGCGCAGAGCGCGAGGGCGCAAAGCCAGCGGAGCATGAGGGTATTCTATCAAGTAGCGGGCGATGTGGTCCGTCATCACCTCGTCGACTCCCAGCGCGAGCATCTCGCGATAGGTCGCGCGCTCGCTCAAAAACGGGCCGCCGTCGGCGCTGACGAGGGCGTCGATGATGAAGCCGTGGCGGTGGACCTGCCGCACGAGAGTCCGGTCGACTTTGAAGCCGAAGGTGCCCACCGAGCGCACGGCCAGGCGCTTGAGCGCGGCCGCGTCGGCGTCGGTCAGCCGCGTGGGCCAGAAGCCGCCTTCGGCGTCGTAGAGGTCGTATTCCAGCCAGGCCTCGGGGGCGAGGCGGCGCAGCATGGCGAGAGTCGCGAGGCTGCCGCTGTTGAAGCGCACGCGCCCGAGGAAGCGCCGGGCGCGGCACAGCGCCACGATCCGGCCGGCTTCATCAGGCGTCAGCGGGCTGTCCTTGAGATGGAGGTAGAGCTTTGCCCGGTTGCCGGCCATGGCGCGCAAGACCTGGTCCATGGTCGGTATGCGCTCGCGGCCGGCCGCGAGCGGGCGCGCCTGGACCTGGGCGAGCGTGGCCTGCTCCACGTCGAGCGGCAGGCCGACGTCGGCGAGCGACGCGTCGTGGTGCAGCACGAGCCGTCCGTCGCGCGTCATCCGGACGTCCACCTCGATCCAGGGCGCGCCGTGGGCCACGGCCTCCAAGATCGAGGCCGTCGTGTTTTCGGGGAAGCGGTCGGAATAGCCTCGGTGCGCGATGAACGTGGGCCGCCAGCCCGCGGCGCGCGCGGGGAGGGCGGGCATCAGGGGAAACAGCAGCAGCCGGAAGAGGACGGCCAGGCAGGCGGCGCCGAGGAAGAGTTGGAACCGTGGGGAAACGCTGGGAGACATACGTCATGAAAGATACCAACCGGCGTCGCGTCGCCGCCAGGGGTCAGGCCGCCTCGGCCGCGCCCGTTTGAGCCATCGCGGGCAAGAACAGCGTGAAGCGCGCCCCGCCGCCGTCCTTGTTCTCGGCGCGCAGGCGTCCCCCGTGCTGCGCGGCGATCTCCGAGCAGATGTAGAGTCCCAGACCCGTGCCTCCGCGCTCCTGCTCCGTGCTCGAGAAAGGCTTGAAGAGCCGTTCCAGCATCTGCGCGGGCAGGCCGGGCCCGGTGTCCTCCACCGTGACCTGGACCTGCGGCCACTGGGATTGCGGTCCGAGCAGGGCGCGTCCGCGCACGGTCAGCGTCCCGCCGCCGTCCATCGCGCGGATGGCGTTGGAGAAGAGGTTGAGGAAGATCCGCTGCAGGTCGGCGCGCCGGCCCTCGACTTTCGCAAGCGCCTCGAACTCGACTTGGACCTCGACGCGGCTTTCCGCGGCCCGCTCCTTGAGCACGGTGAGCACGGACTGGACGAGCTCGGCGAGGTCGCAGGGCGCGGCGGGGGCCTTCGCCTTCTTCGCCATGTCGACGAAGGAGGCGACGATGCCGCGGCCGAGGGCGGCCGACTTGGAGATGCGCTCGAGGTGCGTCTTGACCGAGTCCGGCACGTCGTCGGCCGCGGCGAGGATCTCCGTCATGCCGAGGATGACGGCGAAGGTGTTGTTGAGGTCGTGGGCGACACCCGCGCTGACCAGGCCCACCTGCGCGACGGCGCTCATGTCCTCGATTTGGCGCCAGCTCTCCTGGAGCTTGCGTCGCGCCGCGCGGTCGCGGGAGACGATCTTGCAGGCGATGGCCGCGGTCAGCACGAACAACGCCGTCTTGAGGAAGAGCTCGAAGGCGTCGGTCGCGCCCCAGCTTCCGGCCTCGAAGCCGGTATAGGCCGCGTTGAAGCAGATCGCGCCGGCGGTGACCAGAGCCACCTCCTGGGCCCTGAGCAGCAGGCAGGCCGTATAGATCGGCAGGAGGTAGAGGACCCAAAGGTTGGAGTCGAGGCCCCCGGAATAGGCGAGGATGGCCGTGATGGCCGCGCAATTGCTCATGACAAGTCCGACCGAGAGCCAGTCCTTTTCCGGCCACCGGCGCAGCGACAGGCCGGCGGCGAGATTTAGGCCCATCAGGAGCAGGAAAAGGTAAAGGATCTGAGGATAGCCCAGCTGGGCGTTCTCGCGGGAAAGAAAGGCGAGCACGGCCATGAAGAGGAAGAACACGGCCTCGTATTTGCCGACCAGCGTCTTGTCCGGCTCCGCTGCCTTGCCCATGACGCCAGTGTAGGGCCCCGGCGCCGCGCGCGCCAGTTAAATCGCGCTTAACTCGGTATTAAGGTAGAATCGGCCGATGCCTCTTCGCGTGCTGCTTTCCGCGTTCGCCATCACCGCTTTGGCCGAACTGCCGGACAAGACGGCCTTGGCCGCGGTCTTTCTCGCCACGCGCCGCAACCCCTGGGCGGTGTTCGTGGGCGCGGCCGGCGCCTTCCTGGTCCAGACGGCGATCGCCGTCGCGCTGGGGCACGCTCTCGGCCGACTGCCCGCCCGGCCGGTGCGGCTGGGGGCGGGGCTCTTGTTCCTCGCGCTGGCCGCGGCCATGCTGTTGCGCCGGGAGGCCGATGAGCAGAAAGAAGCCGCGCAGCGCAGCGCCGCGGGCGGCTTCCACGGCTCGGCGGCGGCCGCCTTCGCCGTGATCTTCGTCGCGGAGTGGGGGGATTTGACTCAATTTTCGACCGCGGCCCTGGCCGCGCGCTACCAGAGCCCCTGGCTGGTCTTCGCCGGAGCCACGCTCGGCCTGTGGGCCGTCTGCGCCGCGGCCGTCGCCGCCGGAAGCCGGGCCAAGGCGACTCTGCGTCCGGAAGTGCTGCAAAAGCTGGCGGCGGGAGCGTTCGCTCTCGCCGGCCTGGCTATGCTGGCGGAGGGGCTGCGAGCGTGAGCGCCTCCGACTCCCTTCTCGCCTATCGCAATGCCGGCGAGCGCGGGCTCAACTTCTTCGAGGACGACCCGGCCTTCCGGCGCGCGCTGGAGGAGTGCCTGCCCGCCGCCGGACGCGAGCGCGCCTTCTCGCGCCTGTCCGCCTTCGGCGCGCTCTGCGGCGGGGAGCTCGGCCGCCTGATCGAGGAGGCCCACCGGCCCGAGAACCGCCCGCGCCTGCGGCGCTTCGACGCCGTGGGCAACCGCGTCGAGGCCGTCGACTATTGCCTCGCGCAGAGGCAGGCGAGGGTCGCGCTGGCCCGCGCGGTCTATGGGGAGGCCGCGGACGGCCTGACCGTGCTCGCTCTCTCCTACCTGGCCAATCAGAACGGCGAAGGAGGCATCACCTGCCCTCTGGCCATGACCGACGGGCTCATCCGGCTGCTCCAAGCGTGCGGCACGGAGCGCCAGAGGAGCCGCTGGCTGCCCGTCCTGCGCTCCTGCGACCCGGAGACCGCCCTGCCGGCCGGCCAGTACGTCACGGAGCGCCAGGGCGGCAGCAACGTCTCCGCCAACGAAACGCTGGCCCGGCCCCTGGCGGACGGCTCCTGGAGCCTGACGGGCCTCAAATGGTTCTGCTCCAATCCCGGCGAGGTCTGGGCGACGACGGCGCGGCTGGAGGGGACGAGCACGATCGCCTTGTTCCTCATGCCGCGGCGCCTGGAAGACGGCGCGCTCAACGCCCATCGCGTCCTGCGCCTCAAGGAGATCGCCGGCACCCGCGGCAAGGCGACGGCCGAAGTCGAGTATCTCGGCGCGCGCGCCGAGCTTCTCGGCCGGCCCGCCCAGGGGCTGGCCCTGCTCGTGCGCCGGCTGCTCTGGGTGTCGCGCGTCCACGTCGTCGCGGCGGCGCTGGGCTTTTGGAAGCGGGCGCTGCGCGAGGCGGAGCTCTTCGCCCGCGAGCGCGAGGCCTTCGGCCGGCCCATAGCGGCCGTCCCGAGCGTGGCCCGGGAACTCTCGCGCCTGCGCGAGGGCCAGGAGCGCGGCCTGCGCGCCTACTTCCGGGCGATGGCGCTGGACGAGCGGGGCGATCCCGCCGGCCGGGCGCTGGTGCCGCTGCTCAAGACCGAGCTTTCGCGTCGCGCCTCCGACGCCGTCCGGCGCTCGCAGCTGGTCGTGGGCGGCCACGGCATCCTCGAGGACTTCTCCATCCTGCCGCGGCTCGCCGAGGACGCCGTCGTCAACGAGATTTGGGAAGGCACTCACCCGATCCTGGCCGAGCACGCCGCCAAAGCCTTGCGCCGGCCCGCGGTGCTCGAGGCCGTCCTCGCGGCGCTGCCTCCCGGCCCGGCGGCCGGCGAGATCCGGCGCCGCTGCGCCGCCAACCGCGCGATGAGCGACGACGAGCGCGGCCTGGACAGCCAGGAGCTCTGCTCGCTTGTGTACGACGCCTTCTGCGGCGTAAACTGAAGAGGGAGGCGCGTATGCCGCCGCAAATCCATTGGAGCCGGCGCTCCGATCGCGGAGTCACGGCCGGCCTCATCGCCGGCGCGGCGATGGCGCTGACTTGGATGCTCCAGTCGTCGTCGGCGGGCGCCGGGTTTTGGACGCCGATGGAGCTGGTCGCCTGCTCCTTTTACGGGTTTCCCGCGCTCGCCGGCGGAGTTCGGGCGATCGCCGCCGGGATCGCGGCTCATTTCACCGTCGCCGCCATCTTCGGCGCGATCTTCTCCTCGTTCCTCGGCGAAAAACGGACCTCTCGCCAGGCCTTCTTGGGAGGCTTGGCGTTCGGCCTATGCGTTTGGGCGGGCATGACTTATCTCGCCTTGCCGGCCCTCGACGCTCCGCTTGGGCAAAGGGCGGCGCTCATCCCCGGCTGGTGGCTGTTCTTCCACCTCGTCTACGGCGCGTTTCTGTCCGCCACGCCTGGCCTTCGCCGGCGCACGCCCAGGCGCCCTAGCGCCGTCGCCGCCGGCCGGTGAGGGAGCCGGCGGCCGCGGCCGCGCCGGCGACGGCCGCGGCGACCACGCCCAGAGCGGCGATCGCGCGTCCCAAAGGCGGCAGGGGGCGGAAGAACCCGGCCAGCCGGCCCATCGCGTAGAAAGGCGGCGCCTGGCGCCGCACGTCGCGTCGGGCCTGGTCCCCGGCCGAATCGAGGGTCTCGTCGAGCATGCCCAGGCCGGTCAGCATGGGGACAAGCCGCGAATCGTCCTCGCCGATCGTGCCGCGGCGGCCCCGGGCCACCTGGTCTAGCCCATAGCGCAGCGCCGCCTCGCTGTTGGACCACAGGCAGCGGTAGGCGATGACGCCGTTGGAGTCGACGAGGTAGGCGCTGCTGGGATGGCCGGCGAAGCGGCGGTGGAAGCCGCCTTCGAGATCGTCGACGGCGACGGTCCAGGGGATGGCGTACATCTGCCGAAAGCCCGCGGCGCGGGTCATCTTCTCGTCGAAGGTCTGGGCCTGGCCGATGCGGTCTCCCGGAAACGCCTCGCGCACGTAGACGGTGACGAACTCGACGTCGCGGCCGTAGGCGTCGTGCAGGCGCTTGAGGGCGTCGATGCCGCTGAGCGTCATCGGGCAGGTGCACGACCCGAAGACGACGAGGAAGGGCCGGCCCAGGAGGTCGCTCTTGCTCAGGCGCCTTCCGTCGACGGTCATCAAGTCGAAATCGGGGATCGGAGATCCGGGCTCCGGAGCGCCGTGGAAGCCGAGGTCGTCGCGCAGGAACTGGCGCTGGAAATGCGGGTATCGATACTCAACGGAGGTCTCTTCGGTTGTCGTAGGCATGGGCGCGATTGTAGGACAGGCCGCGCCGGCGCCTCCGTAGCGGCCGTGCAAAAGTTTTGTTGTTATAATGATCCGCGGTGAACCTCCTGATCGCGGCGCTGGCCATCTGGATCATCTTCCTGATCGCTCTCTTGGGAGCATCCGTCGCGGCCACGATCCGGCACTTCGGAGGCCGGGGCTGGGACGACGGGGGGTCTCTGGCGCCGATGACCCTGATCAAGCCCGTGCGCGGGCTCGACGACGCCTTGGAAGAAAGCTTCCGGTCGATCTTGGCCTGCGACCCCGAGGGCCGGCTGCAGATCCTTGTCGCCATGGAAAGCGAGGCCGACCCCGCCTATGGCCCCTTGAGCCGCCTCGCCGCCGCCTACCCCGCCCGCGACATCGAATTCGTCTTCGCGGGGCCGAGCGCGGGCCGGATGGGCAAGATCCACAACATGATCGCGGCGTGGAAGCGCGCCAAGCACCCCTACGTCGTGTTCTCGGACGCTGACACTTCGGTGACGCCGCGTCTCCTGCGCCAGACCAGCGAGGCCTTCCTCAAGGGCTACGACGCGGTGTTCGCCCTGCCTTATCACCCGCCCGCGCCCGGGCTGGGCGGCTACGCGTTCCAGATCGCCTTCAACCACTGCTTCGCCGTGGCCGCGGCGCTGAGCTACTATCTCGGGATCTTTCGCTTCTGCGCCGGCGCCTGGATGGGCTACACCAAGCAGGCCATCGAGCGCGCCGGGGGCCTCGAGCCCTTCGCGCACTCGATCGCCGACGACTTCGCGATCAGCGGCCGGGCCTTCAAGACGGGCGCCAAGGCTTGCCTCCTGCGCGAATACGTGCGCGTGCGAGAGACGGGCACGAGCCTGCGCCAAGCCTACGACCACATCGTCAAATGGTCGGCGATCATCCACAGCTGCCTGCCGCGGCTTTATTGGGTCATCCCCTGCGTCAACATCGGGCTGTGCTCGACGATCTTGTGGGCGGTGTGCGAGGGCTCGGGCCGCTACGTGGGCCTTGGACGCTGCCTGCTCGCCGCCGGGCTCATCGCGCGCGGGGCGGCGAGCTTCGTGCAGGACGCGTTCAGCATCGGCGCCGTCATGCCCTGGCCGGTCTACCCGGCGCTGTGCTTCGCCGATTTCGGCACGCTGGTCTTTTGGGCGGCGGGCTTTCGCAAGCGCATCACGTGGCGGGGGACGCGCTACCGCTTGGCCCCGGGCGGACGGGCGGAGGTGCTGGCATGAGCAAGACGATCCTCATCATCGACGACGACCAAACCCTGGTCGCGCCTCTCAAAGACGGGCTGGAATCTTCCGGCTACCGCGTCGCGGTGGCCTTCGACGGGATGCAGGGCATCGTGCAGGCCCACCAGTCCCGCCCCGACGCGATCATCCTTGACTATCACATGCCCGGAGGCGGCGGCCAGACCGTCTACGAGCGCCTGCGCAAGGCCCCCGGCACGGCCAAGACGCCGATCATCTTTTCGACGGTGGTGACCCTCGACGAGCTGCGCG
This sequence comes from Elusimicrobiota bacterium, assembly GCA_027452025.1. Classification (GTDB taxonomy): domain Bacteria; phylum Elusimicrobiota; class Elusimicrobia; order UBA1565; family UBA9628; genus DAIDHI01. The sequence goes on from DAIDHI010000004.1 coordinate 30,832, forward strand.
CCCGCATCAGCCCGAGCGAGAAGACCTTTTTTCTGCGCAAGCCCGTGGGCTTTTCACAGATCCTCGGCGCCCTGCATTCCCTTCTGGGCGCGCCCGAGCCGGCGCCCGCGCCCCAAGCGGAGCCGCCGAAGGCCAAGACCAAAGCCAGGGAGCCCAAGTGCTACGAGTTCCCGGTGCGGGTCACCTACGCCGACACCGACAAGATGGGCATCATCTATTACGCCAACTACTTCAAGTATTTCGAGGCCGGGCGCACGGAGCTCTTGCGCTCCCTGGGCGTGCGCTACCGCGACCTCGAGATCCAGCGCAAGCTCTTCTTGCCCTGCGTCGAGGCCAACTGCCGTTATCTCGCGCCCAGCCGCTACGACGACCTCCTCGTCGTGTGCACGTGGATCTCGGAGCTCGGCCGGGCGAGCGTGCGCTTCGAGAACCAGATCGTCGACAAGGATCTGGGCGGCAAAGTGGTCGCCCGGGGCTTCTCGCGCCACGCCGTGGTCAACGACCTATGGCGCACCACGCGCGTCCCCGACGACCTGCGCGCGCTGCTGCAGCCCTACGTCGGCTCCCGCCCGTAGAGCCGCTTCGGATACTGGATATCCAAGAGGGCCTTCAGCTCGAGACGCCAAAACGCCCGAGCCCTCCGGCATGCGCTGTTGAGCTCGCGCCTGAGCGTTTCGCGTTCCGTTGCCGTCGTCATCTCCAGATAAGAGAGCCACAGCTTTCGCAGCAACCCATGGCGCTGCCAGGCGTCTAGGCGTGAGAGAATCCTCCTGCTCTTTCCGAACTGGGGCGGCCACCCTTGCGCCGGCGGCGCAGGAAAGCCTTTCGTTTGAGCGGCAGCCAGACCTGCGCGTTCTTCCATCGAGCGAGGATTGGAAACCTGGACAGGCCTGTCCAGGGGCCGGCTAGACGAACGGGACGGCCGCGGCGTCGGCGATCTCGGGGGCGGCGGGACCGGCGGCTTCGCTCGCGTACCAAGCCAGCAGCACGCGCGTCAGCGCCTTGAGGATGCACAGGACGGGAATGGCGAAGAGCAGGCCGACGAAGCCGAAGAGATCGCCTCCCACCATGAGGGCGAGGAGGAAGAGCAGGGGGTGGAGCTTGACCGAATGCCGGGCCACGAACGGCTGGAGCAATATCTCGTCGCCTATGCGGATGAGGACGAACAGGGCCACGACCTTGAGTCCGGCCGCCAGCGTGCCGAACTGGAAGCCCGCGGCCAGGCCGCCGACGACGGCGCCGAGCACGGCGCCCGCGTAAGGGATGAAGCTGCTGATGCCGGCGACGGCGGCGATGCCCAGCGCCTGGTCGACGCCGAGGATCACCAGGCCCACGAAGGACGCCAGGAAGATCGCCGCCGCCACGAAGACGAGCCCGCGGACGTAATTGCCGAGGGACGCGTCGATCTCCGAGACCAGGTGGAGGGCCTGCTCGACGTAGCGGCTGGGGCAGCGCTGGATCAGCGCGTCGATGGAGGCCTGCCCGTCGGCCAGGAGAAAGAAGGTGATGAACGGCACCAGAAACAGCAGCGAAAGGACGGGAAAGACTCCGAGCACGAGGCCCGGAAGGTTCTGCGCCTGGCTCATCAGCGAGGACTGGACGTCCTCGACCGCCGGGCGGCGCAGGCGCAGCCCGAAGGGCAGGCGGGCGTTGAGCCCGACTCGCAGGCTCTCCACGAAGGCCTCGGTCTTGGCCTCGTAGCGCGGGCCTTGGGATTTGAACTCCTGCAGCTGGCCGAGCGCCAGGTTGGCCGCGGTGTTGGCGAGCAGTCCGGCGGCCGCGGCGGCTCCGAGGTAGAGCGCGACGACGACGACCTGGCGGCGCAGGCCGCGGGCCTCGAAGAGCCCGATGACGGGGCTGAGAACGTAGGCGAGCGCGAAGCTCAGCAGGAAAGGGATCAGGACGTGGTAAAGGTGGTAGAAGGCCAGGGCGGCCGCGGCCAGGGCGGCCAAGCCCCAGACCAGGGGTATGCGCTTTCGCTCAGGCATCGCGGGCGGCCGCGTGCTCGGAGACGCCCGCCGCCGAGACTCGGCGCAGCCTGGCCGAGAGCAGCTGCGCGAGGTGACTCATGATCACGACCCCGATGCGCGGGTGGTAGTGGAGCAGGGAGTCGAGCTTGGAGCGGTAAAGAAGGAAGAGCTGGGAGCGCTCCGCCGCCACCGCCGACGCCGTCCTGGGCAGCTGCTCGAGCAGGGCCATCTCGCCGAAGAAGTCGCCCGGCTTGACCTGGAAGATGCGCGCGTCGCCCTTGAGCAGGTCGACCTTGCCCGATTCGAGTATGAACAGGGCTCGGCCGATGTCTCCCTCTTGGAAAAGCGCTTCGCCGGAGTGGTACACGCGCGAGTGCAGGGCTTGGGAGAGCAGCCCCAGGTCGCGGTCGCTGAGATCGCGAAACAAAGCCAGCGACTTGAGGAATTGCCGCTTGCGCTGGATTTGCGGATCGAAGAAAAGCTTCTTGAAGGTCTTGAGCAAGCTCGTGTCAGTCCCGCCGGCCTCTCCAGAGGCCCCCGGCGACGGTGGCGCCCACCTGAAGCACCTTCATCCAGCTTCCGCGCATGCCGTTGGCGAAATGGAGCACCTGCTCCTCGACGCGGTAGGCGAGGACCTCGAAGGCTTCCGCCGCCTTCTTGATGCGGAAAACGGCCACGAGGAGGCCGATGCAGAGCAGCCCCAGCTCGACGGCGATCACGGCGACGCAGACGGCGATGAAGGTCATCATGGGTGCACTATGGTAAACTTCCGGCTGGAAGGTCAACGCCCGCCGCTCAGCAGCCGATGGCGCGGGAGATGACCAGCCTCTGGATCTCCGAGGTCCCCTCGCCGATCTGCAGCAGGCGCTGGTCGCGGTAGAACCGCTCGACGTCGAACTCCTTCATCAGGCCGTAGCCCCCGTGGATCTGCACGGCCTCGTTGGCGACTTGCTGGGCGACCTCCGAGCAGTAGAGCTTGGCCATCGCCGACTCCGTGCCGAAAGGCTTATGCTGGTCGCGCAGCCAGCAGGCGCGATAAAGGAACCAGCGCGCGTGCTCGATCTTGAGCGCCATGTCGGCGAGCTTGAACGCCGTGGCCTGGAACTGGGAGAGGCTCTTGCCGAACTGCTTGCGCTGCTTGGCGTAGGAGAGCGCCAGCTCAAAGGCGCCTTGCGCGCAGCCCAGGCCCATGGCCCCGATGGACAGGCGTCCGGAGTCCAGGGTCTTGAGCATCTGCTTGGAGCCGTCGCCGCGGGGACCCAGACGCGCCGAATCCGGCACCTTCACCCCGGAGAAATACAGCTCGGAGGTGTTGGAGGCGCGCCACATGAGCTTCTTGTGCATCGTCTTGGCGCTGAAGCCCGGCGTGTCCTTGTCGACGATGAAGCAGGTGAACTCGGGATTGCCTTTCTCGTCCTGGCCCGTGACGGCCTGGACGATGATGCCCTCCGTCATGCTCGTCGAGCCGTTGGTGATGAAGATCTTCGAGCCGTCGATGCTCCAGCTGCCGTCCTTCTGCTGGACGGCGCGGGTCTTGGAGCCGCGGGAGTCGGACCCGGCCGACGGCTCGGTCAGCCCGAAGGCGAAGAGGGCCTCGCCCGCCGCCAGGCGGGGGAGATACCTCCGCTTCTGCTCGGCCGTGCCGAAATAGAGCAGCGGCGCGATGCCCAGGGAGACCCCGGCCGCGACGGTCGCCGCGTGCGAGCCGTCCACGCGCGCCAGCTCCTCGACGGCGATGACGTAGGAGAGGTAGTCGAGTCCGGAGCCGCCGTATTCCTCGGGGACGATGAGCCCGAAGATGCCGGCCTCGCCCATGCCGCGGGTCAGCTCCTCGGAGAACTCCTCCTTTTCGTCGAGCTCGTGGGCCCGGGGCTTGATCTTGGCCTCGGCGAACTTGCGCACCGTCTCGCGGATGGTCTTTTGGTCGTCGGAAAGCTCGAAATCCATAGGGTATATTCTATAAAATGATGGGACCATGAGCGCTCCCGTCAAAGAAGGCGCGTCCCCTTACGCCCACACGCTGAACCTGCCGCAGACCGGCTTCCCCATGAAGGGCGATCTGCCCAAGCGGGAGCCGGAGCGCCTGGCGTTCTGGGAAAAGCTGGGCCTCTACGCGCGGCTGCAGGAGCATCAGGCGTCGCGCGCCAAGGCCTTCGTCCTTCACGACGGACCTCCCTACGCCAACGGCCACATCCACATCGGCCACGCGCTCAACAAGATCCTGAAGGACATGACCGTGAAGTCGCGTTCTCTGGCGGGCTTCAAGACTCCCTACGTGCCGGGCTGGGACTGCCACGGCCTGCCCATCGAGACCGCCCTGCTCAAGGAAAAAAAGATGAGCAAGCGCGGCATCTCCGACATCGCGGCCTTCCGCAAGGAGGCGGAGGCCTTCGCCGACCGCTTCATCGGCCTCCAGCGCGAGGAGTTCAAGCGCCTGGGCGGCGTCGGCGACTGGGAGCGTCCCTATAAGACGATGTCGCGCGAGTACGAGTCGAAGGTCCTGCGCGCCTTCCGCCTGCTGGTCAAGGACGGCTTCATCTATCGGGGCCTCAAGCCGGTCTACTGGTGCATCATCTGCGAGTCGGCGCTGGCCGAGGCCGAGATCGAGTACAAGAACAAGACCTCGCCGTCGGTCTACGTGGCCTTCCCGGCGGGGGAGTTCGAGGTCCTCATCTGGACGACGACGCCGTGGACGCTGCCCGCCAATCGAGCCGTGGCCTTCCACCCCGACTTCGACTACGTCGTCGTGGAGGCCGGCGGGCGCAAGCTGCTGCTGGCCAAGGCGCGCTTGGAGGCCGTGGCCCAAGCGCTCAAGCTGTCGTGCAAGGTCCTGCGGACGGTCAAGGGGGCGACGCTCAAAGGCTTGCGCTATCAGCGCCCCTTCGGCGGCGAGGGCGTGGGCGTCCTCGCCGACTACGTCACGGCCGAGGACGGCACCGGCGTCGTGCACACCGCGCCCGGCCACGGCGCCGACGACTTCAGCACCGGCAAGAAGAACGATCTGGAGATCTTCAATCCCGTCGACAATTCCGGCCGCTTCACCGAGGCCGCGGGCGCCGGCCTCGCCGGCAAGCAGATCTTCGCCGAGGGCAATCCGGCGGTCATCGAGGACCTCAAGGCCCGCGGCTGGCTGCTCGGCCAGGAGAAGATCGAGCACAGCTATCCGCACTGCTGGCGCTGCAAGAACCCCGTGGTCTTTCGCACGACGGAGCAGTGGTTTTTGAGCGTGGACAAAGGGGGCTTTCGCCAGAAGCTGCTCGAGATCGTCAAGGCCGTCAAGTGGGTGCCGGCCGAAGGCGAGCACCGCATCGCGGCCATGGTGTCCGGCCGCCCCGACTGGTGCATCTCGCGCCAGCGCGTCTGGGGCACGCCGATCCCGGTCCTCTATTGCGCCTCCTGCCGCAAGCCCGTGCTCGACGACGCCGTCCTCGGGGCCATCGAGGACAAGACGGCCCGAGACGGCGACGACTTTTGGTTCGCCGATTGGGGCCGGGACGTCGACGCATCCGCCTGGCCTTTTCTCAAGGGGCTCAAGTGCTCCTGCGGCGCGGCGGAATTCCGCCGCGAGCAGGACATCCTCGACGTCTGGGTGGACTCCGGCGCCTCGTGGCTGGGGGTGCTCGGACAGGACCAGGTCCCGGCCGACCTCTATCTCGAGGGCTCGGACCAGCACCGCGGCTGGTTCCAAAGCTCGCTGGTGCTTTCCTCGGCGATCACGGGGCGCGCGCCGTTTAAAGCCGTGCTCACCCACGGCTTCGTGCTCGACGAGCACGGCCGGGCCATGCACAAGTCGGCCGGCAACGTCGTCTCGCCCCAGGAGGTCACCGAGAAGCTCGGCGCCGACGTCCTGCGCCTGTGGGCGGCGCTCTGCGACTATAGCGACGACGTCCGCATCTCCCACAAGCTGCTCAAGGGCCCGACCGAGAGCTACCGCGCCGCGCGCAATATCTTCCGCTATCTTCTCGGCAGCACCTCGGATTTCGATCCGCGCCGGGACGCCGTGCCCTTCTCGAAGCTCCCGCAGCTCGAGCGCTACGTCCTCGCCTTGCTCGCCGGCCTCCAGCAAGACGTTTTGGCCGACTACGAGGCCTTCCGCTACCGCGCCGCGGCGAGAAGGCTCGTCGACTTTTGCGCCTTCGACTTGTCCGCCTTCTACTGCGATATCCTCAAGGACCGCATGTACACGTTTCCGGCGGCCGACCCGGCCCGGCGCGCGGCGCAGACCGTCCTCTCCGAGTGCCTGAGCCGGCTGCTCATGCTATTCGCGCCGATCCTCTCCTTCACCGCCGAGGAGGCCTGGCAGCACGGGCCGCTCGCCTGGACGGGGACGGAGAGCGTCTTCCTCTGCGACCTGGAGCCGGCGCCGCCGGCGTGGCGGGACGCCGGGCTAGCGGCCGAGTGGCAGAAAGTGCGCGCCATCCGCGAGGCGGCCAACAAGGCGTTGGCCGCGGCGATCGAGGGCAAGGCGGTCGGCCACGCGCGCGAGGCGCGCCTGAACGTGCGCGCCGCGCTGCCCAACGTCGAGCTCGACTGGGCCGAGGTCCTCGCCGTCTCTCAAGCCGAAGCGGCCGAAGCGCCGGGACTCTCCGTCTCCGTGTCGCGCGCGCAGGGGGCCAAATGCGCCCGCTGCTGGCGCCATCAAGAGGACGTGGGCCGCGCCCAGCCCGCCGACGTCTGCGGCCGCTGCGCCCGCCACCTGGCGGCGCTCGCCTCGTGAAGGCGGCCGCCCGGCGCCTGTTCGCTCTCGCCGTCATCGTCGCGGCCGATCGCGCCACCAAGCTGTGGGCGGTGCATTGGCTGATGCCCCGCGGCTACTACCCGCTGCTGCCCTTCTTCGACCTCGCCTACGTCGAGAACACCGGCGCGGCCTTCGGCATCGGGTTTAGCCGCAACGCCTTCTTCACGGGGCTTTCCATCGTGCTCCTGGGCGTGATCTTCTATCTCCAGCGCCGCTGGGCGGGCAAGAACGCCTGGGTCCAGGCGGGTCTGGTGCTGGTGGCGGGAGGGGCTCTGGGCAACCTCTACGACCGGGTCACGCTCGGCTACGTGGTGGACTTTCTGCACATCCACTACTGGCCCGTGTTCAACGTGGCCGACTCCTGCGTGACGGTGGGCGCCTTCTGCCTGGCCTGGGGGCTGCGCGACGAGGCGGGGGCCACCGCGCCCTAGCTTGCCGGGCTGTTGTTGTTGCCGTCCTGGGGCGGCTGATCCAGCCGAGGCGGGCCGTATTCCGGGCCCGAGGGGCCGGTGTTGCCGCTGCCGTCGGCCGCGCGGTTCATGGCAAAGCCGATGAGCGCTCCCACCGCGCCGAGCAGGAACAGACCGGCTCCGCCGCCGAGGAGCGCGCCAACGAGGCCGAACCACGTCCCCATCTTGAGCGCGCCCATCTCCGACGGCGTGGGCTTGAAGGGCGTCTTGGGCTTGGCGGGGGCGGCGGCAGGGACGTCGGTCTGGTCGAGGCCCTTCTTCTTGCCTCGCCAGAACAGGATCTTATCCATCAGGCCGCCAGAGGACTTCTTGCCGGCGACGACGGAGCGATCGACGTCGCTTTTCTGGGCGTCGCTGCCGTCATAACCGGAGTCCTGGATGCCTTTTCCCTCCGTCATGCCGGCGGCCGACTGGACGGTCTCCAGGTGGGACGCTTTGGGAGCAGGGTGGCTCTGGCTTGCCGCCTGCTGCTTGACCTGCTGGTTGATCGCGTCGCGTTGGGCCTGCGTGATCGAGCGGCTGTGGAGATAGACGTCGAAGATCGTCTTGGCCTTCTTGGGGTCGCCCTGGGCCTTCTGCATTTCCGTGTAGAAGTCTGCCCGATCCTTTGGCGGCAGATCGCAGTAGAGGGTGTCGGTGGGCCCTTTCTGCTGGGCGCAGTTGACAGGCGGCTTGGCCGGCGCCTGGTCGGCGCGCGCGGCCGGAGCGAGGGCCAGCAGTCCCAACGCCAAGAGGGGGGAGGCGTTCATGGTTATACCGTAATCCCGCGGCTGATCCGACTGAAGGGCCAAAAGGCCCAGACGACGATAGGACTTTAGCCCCAAAAGGCCGGGAGCGCAAGGGCTATTTTCGAGTCCGGTCGAGCAGGCCGACGAGCTCG
>DAIDHI010000005.1 GCA_027452025.1 Elusimicrobiota bacterium
GAAATGCCCAATCCCGCGGCCGCGGGGTCGGTCTCCGTCATGCACATCGTCGGGACGCTCGTCGAGAACGTGGGCACGGCGGCGCCGACCGGAAGCGAGATGCCGGCGGCGTTGCCGCCGGTGATGTCGATGGGCGCCTGATTGTTCGGGATGCCCTGGCTGTTGTCGGAACTGTCGCCGAGCAGGGCTGAATCTATGACCTGGCAGGTATTGTTCGAGGTGTTGGGCCCGAAGGTGATGATCTTGACCACCGGCGCCGCCGTCGGATCGTCGGGCTGGGCGATGCCCTCGAAAGTGCAGGTGCCGGTGGCGTCCGCGCCGCAGACACTGTTCACGGTCGCCATCGGGGTGCTCAAGAACAACTCCTCGTTGCCGCTGGCGTCTGGCTGCATCACGAACTGGCCAGTGACGTTCTGCGCCGTGGAGGTGGAAAATCCGGTGGTGGGCCCGATCCAGGCCTGGCCCGTGGAGAACGACTTGTAGTTGGTGATTTGGAATTGAAAGTTGTCGCCGTTGGGAGCGGCGAAAACATTGAGCGTCAGGGGTTTGGGCTTGAGCGAGAAGTCGAAGCCGGTCACGACCCCGGTCGGGGAGCTCGTCGCCTGCCGCAGGACGAAGTAGCCGGAGGCGTCGGCATAGACGAAGTACGTGTCTCCGGCCTGCAGGCCGGAGAGCGTATAGGCACCGCTGGAGTCGGTGACGGCCTTATCGAGAGGTAGAACGGCGTTGGAGTTCCTGACGAGCAAGCTGTCGTCGTAGGCGTAAACGGGGATGCCCTGCAGGACGGTCTTCCCAAAGGCCGCGCAGGCCGTGCCGACCGGGCAGATCGGATTGTTGGTGTAAACGGTGCCGCTGATCGCGCCGTTGGCCGCGTAGAGCGAGAACGTCACGGGCCCGGCCGTCGTCCCGTTGCCGCCGACCTGGACGCTTTGCGCGGCTTCGGCGTAGCCGCCGGCCACGGACTCGACTTGGTAGAGGCCGGCCGCCAAGCCTTGGATGCTCCAGGCCCCGTTGGCGTCCGTGGTCAAGCTCGTGGGGCCGTAGCCTTGCGCTTTGATCGTCACCTGGGCGCCCACGATCTTGACCGACGCGGTGCTTTCGACCACGCCCGACATCGTCGCGCCCGGGTTGGAGTCCAGGTCAATATCGACCGTCGTCGTCGACTGCGCGGGGCCGAGCGTGACCGTCGTCTTATACGGCGGATAGTTCGGCGTCGTCATGACCAGGCTGTAGGTCTGCCCGGCCGCCAGGCCCCGGATCTCGTAGCCCACGGCGCCCCAGCCGCCCGGCGCCGGCCCCATCAAGGTCTGGAACTGCGAGTAGTTGCCGCTGGCCACGGCCTGATTGAGCGGCCCGTCCTTGGGCTGCTCAGCGGGCGGATAGGGCGTGACCATGCCGGCGGCCTTGAGCGAGCCGCTGGAGTCGTAGACCCAGGCCACCGGCAGATAATTGAGAAATTTGTTAAAGTCGCCGCCCAGCTGCTGGAACTGCTGCTGAGTCATCAGATTGCTGATCGTGACCGTTCCGGCGAGCACGGCCTGCGCGGAGCTCGCCAGTCCCGAGGGCGGCGTCATATCGACGTCTTGAACCGTCGTCGTTGAGCCGCCCATTCCGCCGATGGGGCTCCAGACGTGGTCGTTCGCGTCGACCGGGTCCACGACGATGTCGCGGCTGGACTCCTCGATGACGAAGTACGGCCGCGCGCCCTGATCCAAGTCCTGGTTGTCGAAGCCGCCCAAGCGCAGGAGGTATAGGTCGTAGGAACTCTTGTTGCCCTGCGCGGGCAGCGCGTTCGTGCAAAACCCCTGCTGAGCGAGGAATTGGCCGTTGCAGTTGCCGCTGTTGATCTGGCCGGTGCTCGAGGACAGCAGGAAGGTGTTGGTCTGCTGGCCCATGCCGACCATGAGTGGGACCATGTTGGCCGAGTTCAAAGGCGATCCCGCGGGCAGCGCCAGCGCGGAGTAGCTCTCAGGCGGGCAGGAGCCGCCGCCGCCGTTAGGGCACGCGATTTGCGGGATCGGCGGCAACTGCGAGTACGGCGAGCCCTGGATCTGGGGCCGGACGCTGACGGCCTGCACCAAGGTGACATCTTGGCTGACGTCCTGGCCGGCCTGGACGGTCACCGTGGGCGACGGCTGGGACGTCGTATACGGGAAATTGGCGCCGCCGTTGTTCTGCGCGGCGAGGGAGTATTTTCCGGGCAGCAGGCCTCCGATCGTGAAGCTGCCGTCGTTGTTGATCTGCGTCCAGCCCCACGAATTATTGCCCTTGGCGTTGACCGAAGGATTACCGCCCCCACTGTTGGACGGCACCACGTAGGCCGTGCCGTCGGGCTTGCGCATGTAGCCGGTCACGCGGCCGGCAGGCAGCAGGGTGAGGTTGACCACGGCGCTGGCGGACTGGCTCAAGTCCGGCTGCGGCTGCTGGCCTCCGGGATAGACCGGACCCAAATAGCTCGACTGGATTTGCATGTAGTACGCCATGCCGCTGGAAACCGGGATTTTGTAATCGACGGTCTGGCCGGAAGACGAGGATGACTTGATCACGACGAAGCCGCCGCCTTGCGGGCAATTGTTGCGGTTGTTGCTGCAGTTGGGATAGAGGGTGATGACGAGAGGACTTTGCGTCAGGTCAAAGGCGCTCGGAAACGTCAGCAATCCTTCGACAACGCCGGTATTGCTGGTCGACACGTTGACCGCCACCGTGACGGACGACACCGACGCTTGGCCGCTCATGAGAGCCGTGCTGCCGTAGACGTCGTAGATAATGACGTCGGGGCTGGTGTTCGTGTCGATCGTGAGTCGGTAGAAAGGGCCGCCGCTGCCCGGGCAGCTTCCCTGATACGCGTTCTGTCCGTTCTGACTATTGGGGGCGTTGAAACTGGTCTGTCCGTAGGGGGTCCAGACGTTGAGCATGTAGTTGCCCGATGGAAGGCCTGTGAGCAGAACGTAGCCCGTCGTGGCCTGCGCGTTGACGCTCTTGAGCCCCGGAGCGGACAACCGCGAACCGCAGGTCGGGCTGCTCGCGCCCACCGACCACTGATTACCGTCCGGCCACAGGCCTACGCCGCCCTGGGGAAAGGCATTGCCGAACTGATCGACCAGCTTGACGGCGATCGTTCCGTTGCTTGGAGGCGCGGCCGTAAGCGTGATGGTCTTATTGACCACCGTAGCGGTCGATGGATAGAGAAAATCGCTACTACCCACGCTGCCGGGCTGATCCTGAAAGCCCTGAAAGCATTCGCCTTCGTTGGCCCCGGCGCCGCTGCACGCTCCGAAGACCGAGGCGTAATAGGTCGCGCCTGGGACCAAGTTATAAAGCTGAAAGTTGCCGTTCTGGTCCGTCTGGGCGCCCCGCCAGTCGTATTGATTCTGGCCGTAGGAGTCTACGTAGATCCCCGAGTAGTTGATCGGCGCGTAGGCGATGGGCACGGAATTGGTGTCGACCAGCACGCCCGAGAAGCTCAGGCTCCCCGCCTGTCCGGTCTGCTGATTCTGATTGAGGTTGGTGACGGGCGCCGAGGCGCCGGAGAAGCTCTGCGAGCCGAGCGTGAAGGTCTGCCCCGGGCTCAATGCCGACCCGACCGTGGCCGAGATATTCTTGTTCTGCTGCGGGTCGAAGGCCGACGCCTGATAGTAGCTTGCCACGCCGGTAGAGGCGATGTTGCAAAAGCGAATCGTCCCGGCGCCGCTACCGTCGCTCTGGCCCAGGCCGTAGGTGACGGCGCCGCCGCCGAACGCCAGCCCTATCTGCCCGAAGATGAGCGGCTCTCCAGCCTGGGCGTTGGTGTAAGGCAAGTCGACCTCGGCCAGGTTGGCGGTGGCGGCCAGCATCACGGTCACCGTGCTGTTGGTCGGAGTCGAGGTGAGGCTCGGAGGGCCGCTGTTGAATTGTTGGGCGATATTGGGCAAAAAGCCCTGGCTTGAGGCGACGATAATGTAGGAAAGGCCGTCGGTCAGGGCGTTGCCGTAAGCCGCGCTGAAGGCGGCCACGCCGGCCGTGGCGACCGCCACCCGGGTGTTCGCGGGGTCCGGGTTGCCGGTCGTGGGATTGAGCGTGATCGCGTAGACCGCGGCGGCGTCGATGCCGCCGCCCGTCGTGGAGACGTTCACGGTCAAGGAGTCCCCGGCGAAGGCCGGCGCGCTGGCGAGCGCAATGGCGAGGGCGAGGCCGGCGGGTTCCCAGTGTCTCAAATCAGTCTCAAATGTCGGAAAACGTGAAGCGAGTATAGGGCTGCAAGAATTTCATGTCAAGGCCGCGCGCGCGTGATTTCCATCACGCCTTGAAGGCCGCCGCGCGAATTGTTTTAATCGCTCACGTTGGCCAAAGAGACATCGTCGGCGCAGGGCGTCTGGGCGCGCAAGGACCTGCTCGGCCTGGAAGGCTTGAGCGCCCAGGAGATCGAGACGATCCTCGACGCCGCCGCGTCCTTCAAGGGCGCGCCCGTTTCCGACGCCCTCGCCTCGCGCACCGTGGCCTTCCTCTTTTCCGAGCCGTCCACGCGCACGCGCAGCTCCTTCGAGATGGCGGCCCACCGCCTCGGGGCCCACGTGCTCGGCTTTTCCGCGGCCTCGTCGAGCCTGCTCAAGGGCGAAAGCCTCCTAGACACCATGAAGAATCTCGAGGCCATGGGCGTCGACTACTTCGTGGTTCGCCACGAGACGTCCGGAGTGCTCGAGCCGATCGCGGGCCTGGTGCGCGCCTCCATCGTCAACGCCGGCGACGGCGCCCACGAGCACCCGACGCAGGCGCTGCTCGACCTTTTCACGCTGCGCGAAAGGAAGGGCCGCATCAAGGGCCTGCGCGTCGTCATCGTCGGCGATATCCTGCACAGCCGCGTGGCGCGCTCCAATATCCACGGCCTGCGCGCCCTGGGCGCGCGCGTCACCGTCTGCGGCCCGGCCACGCTGATCCCCCGGCAGATCGAGCGCATGGGCGTGCGCGTCAGCCACGATCTTTCCGCCGCGCTCGAGGACGCCGATGCCGTCAACGTCCTGCGCCTCCAGCTGGAACGGCAGAAGCAGAACCTCGTGACCTCGGTCTCCGATTACTTCCAATCCTTCGGGCTGACCGCCGAGCGCCTCAAGCCCTTCCCTGACTGCCTCGTCCTGCATCCCGGACCGATCAACCGCGGCGTCGAGATAGCCTCGGATGTCGCCGATGGCCCTCAGTCCGTCATCCTGGACCAGGTGGCCAACGGCGTGGCCGTGCGCATGGCGGTCTTGAGCCTGCTCGATCAAGCGAGGGGCCGTGGCTGACCTGCTGATCACCGGCGGCCGGGTCATCGACCCTTCCCAGCGCCTCGACCGCGCCGCGGACGTCTATATAAAGGAGGGCAAGGTCGCCGACGTCGCCGCCGGCCTGGCGAAGAAGTCCGGCCTGGCCGGCGCGCCGCGCCTGGACGCCGCCGGCCGCTGGGTCCTGCCGGGCTTGGTGGACATGCACGTCCACCTGCGCGAGCCCGGCCGCGAGAACGACGAGACGATCGCCGCCGGCACCCGCGCCGCGGCGCGCGGAGGCGTCACGACGGTCCTGGCCATGCCCAACACCGAGCCGGCCATCGACAACGCCTCCCTGGTCGCCTTCGTCAAGGCCAAGGCCGCGGCCGAGGGCGCCGTCAACGTCCTCGTCGCCGGCGCGGCCACGCTCGGGCAGCAAGGCGAGCGCCTCACCGAGGTCGCCCAGCTCGTCGCCGCCGGAGTGGCGGCGATCAGCGACGACGGCCGTCCCCTGATGAACTCCGAGCTCATGCGGCGCGCCCTGGAATACGCCCACGGCTGCGGCGTGCCGTTCATCGATCACTGCGAGGACCTCCACCTCTCCGGCGGCGCTCCCGTGCACGAGGGCGCGGCGGCCGCCGTCAAAGGCCTGCGCGGAGCGCCTTGGGCGGCGGAGACCGTCATGGTCCTGCGAGACATCGCCCTTTGCGAGCTCACCGGCGCGCGCGTGCACATCGCCCACGTCAGCGCCGCCCAGAGCGTGGAGGCTCTGCGCGCGGCCAAGAGGCGCGGCCTGCCGGTCACCGCGGAGGCCACCCCCCATCACCTCGCGCTGTGCGACGCCGACATCGAAGGCTACGACGCCGATTTCAAGATGAACCCGCCGCTGCGCTCCCCTCGCGACCGCGAGGCGCTGCTCGAGGGCCTGGCCGACGGAACCATCGACGCCATCGCCACGGACCACGCGCCCCACGGCCCCGGCAAGAAAGCCCTGGGCTTGGCGGCCGCGCCTTTCGGCGTCATCGGCTTGGAAACCTCCCTGGCCGTCTGCCTGACGCGCTTGGTCGAGCGAAAGATTCTCACGCCGTCGCAGCTCGCCGCGCGCATGAGCGCGGCGCTGGCCTCGATCCTCGGCCTGAAGGGCAAGGGCACGCTGCGCCGCGGGGCCGACGGAGACGTCACGATCGTCGATCCGCGCGCGTCCTGGACCGTGGAGGCCGACTTCGAAAGCAAGAGCCGCAACTGCCCCTTCCTCGGCCTGCGCCTCAAGGGCCGCGCCGCCGCCGCCGTCGTCGGCGGCCGGATAGCGCATGCTCTATGAGCGCTGCCTGCGTCCCTGGCTGTTTTCCATGGACGCCGAGCGCGCTCACGAGCGGGCGCTGAGAGCCCTTTCGCTGGCTCAGGCGCTGCCCTTGGGATTGGCCGCGCTCAGGCGAGCGGCCGGACGGCCGCAGCAAGGCCTCGGCGTCGTGGCCTTCGGGCTCCACTTCCCCAATCCGGTCGGCCTGGCGGCGGGCTTCGACAAGGACGCCCGGCTCACCGCCGCCCTGGAAGCCCTGGGCTTCGGATTCCTCGAAGTCGGCTCGATCACGCTCGAAGCGCAGCCGGGCAACCCCCGCCCCCGGCTCTTCCGGCTGCCGGACTACGAGGCGATCATCAACAGGCTCGGCTTCAACAGCCGGGGCGCCGATTTCGCGGCCCGCGCGCTTTCGCGCGCCCGCCGGCTCTCCGTTCCGCTCGGAGTCAACCTCGGCCTCAACGCGACGGCCGGTCCCGAACAAGCGCCGGGCCGCTACGCGGAGACCTTTTCGCGGCTGGAGCCCTACGGCGACTATTTCGCCATCAACGTCAGCTCGCCCAACACCACGGGCCTGCGCGACCTTCAGGAGCGCCTGCGCCTGGGAAGAATTCTCGAGGCGATCCAGGAGCGCAATCCGAGAAGGAAGCCGGTCCTCGTCAAGCTGTCCCCGGACCTCTCCGACGAGCAGCTGCAAGAGCTCCTGCCCGTCGTCTCGGAGCGCGCCGCCGGAGTCATCGCCGCCAACACCACCGTCTCCCGCGAAGGCCTGCCCGGCGACCTGCCGGAGCTGCGCGGGGGCTTGTCCGGAGCGCCTCTGCGAGCGCGCTCGACGGCGCTCATCAAGAAGATTTACAATCTGACGCGCGGCCGCCTGCCGATCATCGGAGTAGGCGGCGTGATGACGGGCGCGGACGCCTTCGAAAAGATCATGGCCGGAGCCACCCTCGTGCAGACCTACACCGGGCTCGTTTATCGCGGCCCCGCCGCCGCCGTCAAGATCCAGAGAGAGCTGGCCGATTGCCTCGCCCGCGCGGGGTTTGCCCGCGTGGCCGACGCCGTAGGGCGGGGCTCGGAGGCGAACCGATGACCGAAGTGATCGTCGCTCTGGACGTGGACACCCTGCACAAGGAAGAGGAGCTGCTGGAGCGGCTCAAGGGCACGATCACGTTCTACAAGGTGGGCATGAGGCTCTTCACCGCCCACGGCCGGCGTGCGGTCGAGCTCGTCCAAAAGCACGGCGGCAGGGTCTTCCTGGACCTCAAGTTCATGGACATCCCGCAGACGGTGGCTCACGCCGTCGAGGAGTCGCAGAAGCTCGGCGTCGACGCCGTCTCCATACATCTTCTCGGAGGCTCGGAGATGGCCCGGGCCGCCGCCCAAGCATCCCCCCGGCCCAAGATCTGGGGCGTGACGGTGCTGACGAGCCTGGGGCCGCAGGACGTGCGCGTCTTTCATCCTCGCGCCAGCCTTCCCAGCATGGTCCGCAACCTCGCCCGCATGGGCTGGGCGGCCGGCATCGACGGCACGATCTGCTCCGCGCAGGAGGTGCTGCACCTGCGAAAGACGTTGAAGAACCTCCCGCTCAAGTTCGTCACCCCCGGGATCCGTCCCGCCGGCGGCGCCGCCCACGATCAAAAGCGCGTGATGACGCCCGAGGAAGCGGCGGCCATCGGCATCGACTACGTCGTGATCGGCCGTCCGATCACGGGCGCGCCGGATCCCCTGCGCGCCGCGCAAGACATCCTCGCCTCGATGAAGCACGCGGCTCCGCGCTCCTTGGAGACGCCCCGGTGACGCTCACGGCGGCTTCGCTGAGAGCGCTCTTCGTCTCGCGCGGCGCGCTCCTCGAGGGTCACTTTCAGCTCTCCTCGGGCCTCCACAGCCCCAATTACATGCAGTGCGCCCTTCTGCTTTCCGACCCGCAGGTCGCGCAGGAGCTGGGCGAGGCCTTGGCGGCTCTCTGCGCCGAAAAGCCGGACGTCGTGCTCTCCCCGGCGCTCGGCGGCGTCGTCATCGGCCAGGAGGTCGCGCGCGCCCTGCGCGTGCGCCATTTCTTCCTGGAGCGCGTCGACGCCGCGCTGACGCTGCGCCGGGGATTCGCGCTCTCGAGCGGCCAGCGCTTCGTCGTCGTCGAGGACGTCGTGACGACGGGCAAGTCGACCAAGGAGGTCGTCGCGGCCGCTTCGGCGCTGGGCGCCAAGCCGGCCGGAGTGCTGTCCATCGTGGACCGCACGGGCGGGCGCGCCGGCTTCGACATCCCGCTGCGCAGCCTTTTGAAGATCGATATCCCCAGCTACCGGCCCGACGCCTGCCCGCTCTGCGAAAAGGGAGTCCCGGCGGTCAAGCCCGGCAGCCGTCCGCAGCCCAAATGAGCATATGGCCCCGCTGACCTACAAGAAGTCCGGCGTCGATACGGCCCTGGCCGACAAGCTCGTCGACCACATCCAGAAAAAGGCTCCGGCGATCGGAGGATTTGCCGGGCTCTTCCCGCTCGACCTCGACGGCTCGGGGCCGTGGGACCTGGTCGCCTGCACCGACGGCGTCGGCACCAAGCTCAAGGTCGCCTTCGCCCTCGACCGCCACGACACGATCGGCATCGACCTGGTGGCCATGTGCGTCAACGATCTCATCACCTGCGGAGCCAAGCCCCTGATCTTCCTCGACTATTACGCCACCGCCAAGCTCGATCTGGCGCGCTCCAAGAAGATCCTCTCGGGCATCATGGAGGGCTGCCGCCGAGGCCGCTCGGTGCTGCTCGGCGGGGAGACGGCCGAGATGCCCGGCTTCTATCAGAAGGGCGAGTATGACCTGGCCGGCTTCTCGGTGGGCTTGGTCAAGCGCTCGGAGGTCATCGACGGAGCGAAGATCTTCCCGGGCGACGTCATCCTCGGCCTGCCTTCGTCGGGCCTGCACTCCAACGGCTTTTCCCTGGTGCGCGAGATTTATAGAGGAGCGGCTCTCAAACGCTTCGGTCCTCGGCTTTTGACGCCGACGCGCATCTACGTCGACGAGGTCGCCCGCCTGCTCGCGGGCTTCAAGCGCGCCGACCAGATCGTCCTCGGCATGGCCCACATCACGGGCGGGGGGCTTGTGGAAAACGTGCCGCGCATCCTTCCCAAGGGCTGCCGGGCCGTCTTTCGCGTGGGCAGTTGGCCGGTGCCGCCGATCTTTCGGGAGCTGCAGCGCCGCGGGCGCGTTCCTGAAGCGGACATGTGGACGACCTTCAACATGGGCCTCGGCCTCGTGATCGTCCTGCGCCCCAGCGCGATCCCCCTGGCCCGGCGCCTCTTGCCCCAGGCCCGCGTGGTCGGAGAGATCGTGGCGGGCAAGAACGAAGTGGAGCTTCGATGAAGAAGATCGCCGTCTTCGCCTCCGGCGAGGGCACCAACCTGCAGGCGCTCATTGACGCCTGCCGCTCGCGCCGCGTGCGCGGCGAGATCGTCCTGGTCGTCTCCACCAACGAGGCGGCCGCGGCCCTGCGCCGCGCCCAGCGCGCCGGCATCCCGACCTTGGTCTTGCGACCCAAGGACTTCGCCGATCCCGACGAGTACAACGCGCGGCTGGCCCAGGTCTGCCGCGAGCGCGGCGTCGAGCTCATCTGCCTGGCGGGCTTCCTTCTCCAGCTCCGCGAGCCGCTGCTCAAGGCCTTCCCCTGGCGCATCATGAACGTGCACCCGGCGCTGCTGCCCTCCTTCGGAGGAAAGGGGATGTACGGCCGCCATGTCCACGAAGCCGTGCTGAGATCGGGAGCGCGCGTGAGCGGCTGCACGATCCACTTCATCGACGCCGCCTACGATCAGGGCCGCATCGTCAGCCAAGTGACGGTGCCGGTGCTGCCCTCCGACAGCCCCGAGACGCTCGCCGCGCGAGTGCGCGCCCAGGAGCACTGGGCGTATCCCAAAGCGGTGTCGCTCTTCTGCGAAGACCGCATCCAAGTCGGCGACGAAGGCATCAAGCTCCTGCCCTCGCGGCTGGAATCCGCGTCCCGCATCCGCCGCGCTCTTCTTTCCGTTTCGGACAAAACGGGCCTCATCGAGTTCGCTCGCGGCCTGCAAGACCTGGGCGTGGAAATCGTCTCCACCTCGGGCACGGCGAAAGCCCTGCAGGCCGCCGGCATCGACATCCGTCCTCTCGACACCGTGACGGGATTCCCGGAGATACTGGCCGGACGGGTCAAGACCCTGCACCCCAACATCCACGGCGCCATCCTGCTGCGGCGAAAGGACCCGGCCCAAGCCCGCGAGGCGGAGCTTTTCGGCATCGAACCCATCGACCTCGTCGCCGTCAACCTCTACCCCTTCGCTCAGGCCGCCGCCAAGGCCGCCTCGCCTTTCGACGCCGACGTCATCGAGCAGATCGACATCGGCGGCGTGGCCCTCATCCGCGCCGCGGCGAAGAACTTCGAGGACGTGGCCGTCCTGGTATCGCCGCGCGACTACCAGGCGACGCTCAAGGAGATGGAATCCGGACAAGGCCAGTTGGCCCTCGAGACCCGCCGGCGCCTGGCGGTCTCGGCCTTCCAGCACTCCGCCGA
This sequence comes from Elusimicrobiota bacterium, assembly GCA_027452025.1. Lineage (GTDB taxonomy): Bacteria > Elusimicrobiota > Elusimicrobia > UBA1565 > UBA9628 > DAIDHI01. The sequence goes on from DAIDHI010000005.1 coordinate 11,054, forward strand.
GTACGACGCCATGATCTCCCGCGCGTGGTCCGGCGCGCAGGCGGGCGCCGACGAATTGCCGCAAGAGCTGACCGTCGCGCTCTCGAAGGTGCAGGCCTTGCGCTACGGAGAGAACCCCCATCAGAAAGCCGCGCTCTACGCGCGCGGCGGCAAGGACCGGTTCTCCTTCCGACAGCTGCACGGCAAGGAGTTGTCCTACAACAATCTGCTCGACGCCGCCGGGGCCTGGGACGCCGTCAGCGACTTCGAAGGTCCGGCGGCCGTCATCTTCAAGCACGTCACGCCTTGCGGCATCGGCGCGGGCGCGACGCTCCTCGAGGCGTTCAACGCCGCCTGGGCCTGCGACCCCTTGTCGGCGTTCGGCGGCGTTCTCGCCTTCAACCGGGAGGTCGGCGCCGACATCGCCGAGCTGCTGTCCAAGCGCTTCGTCGAGGTCCTCGTGGCGCCCTCCTTTTCGGCCGAGGCCCTGGAGCTCTTCCGACGCAAGCCCAACGTCCGGCTGCTCCTGCGCCAAAGCCCGCCGTCGCGCGCCTTGCAGCTGCGCTCGATCGGCGACGAGGTGCTGGTCAGCGAGCCCGACCGGGCCGTCTTCTCGGAGCAATGGAAGGTCGTCAGCAAGCGGGCTCCGAAGCCCGCCGAGGAAGAGGCCCTGCGCTTCGCCTGGACGGCCTGCAAGCACGTGCGCTCCAACGCCATCGTCCTGGCCGGTCCCGCGGCGACCGTGGGCATCGGAGCGGGGCAGATGTCGCGCGTCGATTCGGTCCACATGGCCGGGGTGAAGTTCAAGGAATACCTGCGCTGCGGCCAGCCGGCGCCCGCCGCTCTCGTCCTCGCCTCCGACGCCTTCTTCCCGTTTCGCGACGGCGTCGACGCCGCTGCCTCGCTCGGCATCTCGGCGATCGTCCAGCCCGGCGGCTCGATCAAGGACGCCGAGGTCGTAGCCGCCGCCGACGAGCACGGCCTCGCGATGGTCATGACCGGGATGCGGCATTTCCGGCATTGAAAGCCCGGACGCCGCGCGCAAAAAGATATAATGCCTCGATGCTGAATCGAGCCTGCTCGACTCCCGAGCGGCTCTATTTTTTCGCCGGGCGGAGCTCCCGCTCATGAAAACGACGGCGCTGCTCGTTCTCGAGGACGGGTCCGCGTGGAAAGGCCAGGCCTGCGGAGCCGAAGGCGAGACGCTCGGAGAGATGGTCTTCAACACCTCCATGACGGGCTACCAGGAGGTCCTCACCGACCCGTCCTACAAGGGCCAGATCGTGGCCATGACCTATCCCATGATCGGCAATTACGGCATCACCGCCGCGGATCACGAGTCGCGCAAGCCGTTCCTCTCGGGCTTCGTGACGCGCGAGCTCTGCCGCCGGCCTTCGAACTGGCAGTCCGTCGAGGCGCTGGATTTTTTCCTGCAAAAGCACGGCATCGTGGCGATCGAGGGCGTCGACACTCGGGCGCTGACCCTGCGCCTTCGCGAAAAGGGCGCCCTGCGCGCGGCGCTTTCGACGATCGACTTGGACCCCAAGAGCCTGCTTCGCAAGGCGAGACAGGCCGCGCCCATGACCGGACAAGACCTGGCCAGCCAGGTGACGTGCGCGCAGAGTTTCCGGTGGACCGAAGGCTATCGCGAGACCGGGGCGCCCTTGCATGTCGTCGTCTACGATTTCGGAGTAAAGTTCGGCATACTGCGCTGCTTGGCGGCGATCGGCTGCCACATCACCGTCGTGCCGGCCGGCACGACGGCTGAAGAGGCCCTGGCTCTCAAGCCGGACGGCCTCCTGCTGTCGAACGGCCCGGGGGATCCGCAGCCCGTCGGCTACGCCGTCGAGCAGCTCAAGCGGCTTCTCGATTCCCGCAAGCCCGTCTTCGGGATATGCCTGGGCCACCAACTGCTCGGCCTGGCCCTGGGCGGCAAGACCTTCAAGCTCAAGTTCGGGCACCATGGCGCGAACCATCCGGTGATGGAGCTCTCCACCCGCCGCGTTGAGATCACGTCGCAGAATCACGGCTTTTGCGTGGACCTCGCTTCGCTTCCCAAGGAGGTCAAAACGACGCACGTCAACCTCAACGACGGCACCTCCGAGGGCCTGGCGCACGCGCAGCTGCCCGTCTTTTCCGTGCAGTACCATCCCGAGGCCTGCGCCGGGCCGCACGACAGCCGCTACCTGTTCGACCGGTTCCGCGACCTGATGATCACCCGGCGCCAGAGCCCCACCCGGATCTGACATGCCCAAGCGAACAGACATCCACAAGATCCTGATCATCGGCTCGGGCTCCATCGTCATCGGCCAGGGCTGCGAGTTCGACTATTCGGGAACCCAGGGCGTCAAAGCCCTGCGCGACGAAGGCTACGAAGTGGTGCTCGTCAACTCCAACCCCGCGACGATCATGACCGACCCGGAGTTGGCCGACCGCACCTACATCGAGCCCCTGACGACCCAATATCTCGAGCGCATCCTGGAGCGCGAGCGCCCGCAGGCCCTTTTGCCCACCCTCGGCGGACAGACGGCGCTCAACCTCACCGTGGCGGCCGCTGAAAAGGGGATCCTCGAGAAGTACGGCGTGGAGGTCCTCGGCGCCAATCTGGACACCATCCGCAAGGCGGAGGACCGCCAGCTCTTCAAGCAGACGATGCAGGCGATCGGCCTGGACCTGCCGAGGAGCCTGGTCGTCACCGACGTCTCGGAGACGCGCCAAGCCAGCCGGGAGCTCGGCTTCCCCGTCATCGTGCGCGCTTCCTTCACTCTCGGCGGCAGCGGCGGCGGCATCGCCTACCACCTCGACGAGCTGCGCCAGAAGGTGCACACCGCGCTCGAGGCCAGCCCGGTCAAGAAAGTGCTTCTCGAAGAGTCGGTGCTCGGCTGGAAGGAATTCGAGCTCGAGGTCATGCGCGACCGCAAGGACAATTTCGTCGTCGTCTGCCCGATCGAAAACCTCGATCCCATGGGCGTGCACACGGGGGACTCGATCACCGTCGCGCCCGCGCAGACCCTCTCCGACGCGCAGTATCAACAGATGCGCGACCAGGCCAAAAAGATCGTCTCCGCCGTCGGCGTCGAGACGGGCGGCTGCAACATCCAATTCGCCGTCAACCCCCGCACGGGCCGGCTGACCGTCATCGAGATCAATCCGCGCGTTTCCCGCAGCTCGGCCCTCGCCTCCAAGGCCACCGGCTTTCCGATCGCCAAGATCGCCGCACGCCTGGCCGTGGGCTACACCCTCGACGAGATACGCAACGACATCACCAAGGCCACGCCGGCCTGCTTCGAGCCTTCCATCGACTACGTCGTCACCAAGGCGCCGCGCTTCGCCTTCGAGAAGTTCGGCGAGTTCCCGCTGGACACGGCGATGAAGTCCGTGGGCGAGGTCATGGCCATCGGACGCACCTTCAAGGAGTCGTTCCAGAAGGCCCTGCGGGGTCTTGAGAACGGCAAGGCGGGCTTCGAAGCCGAAGGGCCGGCCTCGCGCGAGACCCTCGTCAAGCGCCTGGCCCTGCCTTCCTCGAGCCGCGTTTACTGGGTCAAGGCCGCGCTGCTGCAGGGCATGACGACCGAGGAGATCGCCGAGTCCTCGGCCATCGACCCGTGGTTCATCGACCAGATGAAGCAGCTCGTGGACTTCGAGAAGGTCTTGAAGGAAAACAAGCGCGACGTCGAGACGCTGCGCGACGCCAAGCGCCTGGGCTTTTCCGACGCGCAGATCGGGGCGCTCTGGGAGATGCCGACGGCCGCGGTGCGGCGGCTGCGCGTCGGGGCAGGCCTGCGGCCGGCGTACAAGCTCATCGACACCTGCGCCGGCGAGTTCGAATCGCGGACGCCTTATTTCTACTCCACTTACGAAGAGACGGGGGACCTCTCGTCCGGCGTCGGCAGCGCAAGGGCCCGGGGCCGAAAGAAGGTCGTCATCCTCGGCTCGGGCCCCAACCGCATCGGCCAGGGCATCGAATTCGACTATTGCTGCGTGCAGGCCGCCAAGGCGCTGGCCGAGCTCGGGCACGAGTCGATCATGGTCAACTGCAACCCGGAGACCGTTTCGACCGATTACGACACCTCGGACCGGCTCTATTTCGAGCCTCTCACCTTCGAGGACGTCCTCGAGATCATCGACCGCGAAAAGCCCCAGGGCGTGATCGTCCAGTTCGGCGGCCAGACCCCGCTCAACCTGGTGGCGCCCTTGGCCAAGGCCGGCGTCAAGATCCTCGGCAGCCAGCCGCGCTCCATCGACATGGCGGAAGACCGCAGGCTCTTCGGCGCGGCGCTTTCCAAGCTCGGCATCCCCGCGCCTGAGAACGGCATCGCCCGCACGCACAAGCAGGCGCTGGCCCTGGCCAAGCGCATAGGCTATCCGGTGATGATCCGCCCGAGCTACGTCCTGGGCGGGCGGGCCATGGAGATCGTCTACGACGACGACTCGCTCGTCGACTACATGGACCGGGCCCTGAAAGCCTCCCAGCACCCGTCCCTGCTCGTCGACCGCTTCCTCTCCGACGCCACCGAGATAGACGTCGACGCCGTCTGCGACGGGCGCGACGTCTTCATCGCCGGCATCATGGAGCACATCGAGGAGGCCGGCATCCACTCGGGGGATTCCGCCTGCACGCTGCCCCCGCACTCGCTCACGCCCGCGACCCTCGAGACGCTGGCCAAATACACCCGAAAGCTGGCCCTCCATCTCAAGGTCCTGGGCCTCATCAACATCCAATTCGCCGTCAAGGACGGCGCCGTCTACATCCTCGAGGCCAACCCGCGCGCCTCGCGCACGGTGCCCTTCGTCAGCAAGGCCACGGGCATCCCGGTCGCGCGGCTGGCGACGTCGGTTATGATGGGCCGCCCCTTGCGGCGCCTGTTGCCCGCCAAGCTCGTGAAAAACTCCCCGCTTTCCCTGCCCTACACAGCCACCAAAGAGGCCGTGCTGCCCTTCATCAAGTTCCCGGGCATCGACCCGCGCCTCGGCCCCGAGATGAAGTCGACGGGCGAGGTCATGGGCATCGACGCCGATTTTCCCCGCTCCTTCGCCAAGAGCCAGGACGCCAGCGGCATGGCCTTGCCCGAGGGAGGCTCCGTGTTCATCAGCGTGCGCGACGAGGACAAAGGCGAGATGCTGCAGATCGCGCGCTCGCTGCGTCAGATGGGCTTTTCGCTGGTCGCCACGCGCAACACACACGAGTTCCTGGCGCGCCACGGCATCGAGGCGGCGCGCGTGGCCAAGATCGGCGAGGGCAAGCCCGACGTCGTCGACCTGCTCAAGCAGAAGAACCTGAGCCTCGTGATCAACACGCCGTCAGGCAAGCGCTCCCGCGCCGACGGCTACGCCATCCGGCGCACGGCCCTGGAGCTCAATATCCCCTGCATCACCAACATCAACAGCGGCCAGGCCGCAGTCCACGCGATCGCCGTGCTGCGGGAGGCCCGGATGAGCGTCAAGCCCATCCAGGATTACTACCGCCAGCTGCCGGTCTTTTCCAAGTAAGGCCGCAGGCGCGCGGCGAGCTCTTCTCCCAGCAGCCGGTGGCCGTCGGGATTGAAATGCCCCAGGCACGGCGCGTCGGCAAAGCCATGGAAGCAGCGCCCGCTATCGTCGGCTTTGCGCTGGAACTCGCGAGAGAAGGTCAAGACGGGGATTCCCAGCCCGCCGCAGACGGACACAAGCCTCCGCTCGATCGCCCCCTCGTCCGCCGTCCCGAACAGGCGCGCGCAGCGCGCGCGCACGGACGGGTCGGGATAGGCCTGCGTCGGGCCGGGCAAGGAGACGACGATCAGGCGCGCTTTCGAGCGCGCGACGTCGTCGCGCAGGCGCTCGAGAAGGATCCGCGTCGTCGCCCAGGCTTTATCCATCTGCTCCGGAGTTCCCGATTGGTGCGCGCGCAGGTTCTCGCAGACGTCGAAGGCGGGGCGCCCGGAACCCGCGGCGCGCGCGCGCGCCGGCTGGAAGTAATCGGGATGCTGGAAGCGGGTGCGAAGCTCGAAAGCCAGTTGAGCCAGCCGCGAGTGCTGCTTCATCCATTCGCGCAGGCGCATCACCAAAGAGCCCTTTTGCCGGAAATACGGCGAATCTCGAAAGTCCCGCTCGATCGTTCTCCCGTCGGCCATGAGGTAAGGCCTCTCGGGCTGGTGCGACAGCGCCAGCGAATTGTCCCACAGGTCGTTGTAAAAGAAGCCGAGGACGACCAGGTCGGGATGGTAGGCCGCGGCGTCGAGCCGGAAGGTCTGCCATTCCTGCAGCGTCCCGTAGGCGCGCTCGCCGAAATTGAGCACCTCGACGCGGCGCCCGGGCCGCCCTTGGTTGAGAGCGCGCTCGAGCACCTGTGCCCAGGTCTGCGCGAAAGGCACCTCGAATCCGACCGTCATGGAATCGCCGAGAACGGCGATCCTCAGGGCGCCCCGCGGCTTGGCGAGCGGGCGCTCCGCGTCGCGGTAGCCCCGAGAATTGAGGCTGACGAGGCTGTCGCCTTCCTCGCGCCAGCGGAAGGAGATGCCGGGCCGCTGCTTCCAGCCGCGCTGGGAGTCAAAGGCTATCCAGTAGGCCTGCGGATAGGAGATTGCGAGCGCGCGCAGGATCATCTCGCACAAGGCCAGGGCCCCGGCGATTCCGAGCGTCATCCCGGCGCAGGCGGAGAGCAGGCGCCGGCCCCGGGATGGGCCGGCCATCAGAAGAGAGTGTAGATGAAGGGGGTGACGGCGGCGGATTGGGCCATGTAGAGCAGGACGCCGAAGAGCACGAGCACCAGAGCCATCGGGACCATCCACCAGAGCTTCTCCTTCCAAAGGAAGCTCCCGAAATCCTTGAGCAGCCGCCAGCGCCTCGAGGAAGCCATCGCAAAATCGTCCCAAAAACGCCACCGCGCCGTCAACTGAGGGCAACTAAGGGTGTCAGACGTTGAATTGTTGACTTGTCTAGACAAGTCAACAATTCAACGTCTGACACCCGTCGTGGTCCCTCGTAGGCCTGTTGGCCGCCCCCGGCTAGGTCTTTAGGCCCAAGAAGCCCGACGGACTTTCCTATACTATAACCTCATGAAGCGGATGTGGTGGCTGCTCCCCTTGGCGCTGGCGTGGCCCGCCTCCGGGCAGGTCGTCGCCCCGCAGCAGGCCACGGAGGTGCGCCTTTCTCCCGACGGCGCGGCCGCAGCCCCCCTCGCCGCCCCCGCCGCCGCCATCGAGGTCAGCGCCGCCGTCTCCGATCTCGATTCCGCCATCGCCAACCACGCCGACGACGCCGTCATCTACCAGAAGGCGGACATCTTCGCCGAGGCCATGCCGTCGACCAAGATCGCCGTCAAGGTCCCGCTCCACCCCTGGCGCGTCGAGACCGACCTCAAGGACACTCCGGCCGACGTGCAGCGGCTCATCGACTCGCTCAAGGACAAAGTCGAGCTCGACGGCGACCGCGTCCCGCCGCCCACGCTCATGCCCTCCATCGGCCACATCCAGAGCATGAACGACGCCGGGCTCATCGGCATCGAGCATCTGCCCTCGAGCGTGATGGGCGTCTACCACACCGGACCGGGGACCGTGGGCCTCAACGAATACCTTCCCTACATCGCCATGAAGGTCGGCGACGTCATGGCCGCTTCGGTTTTGTGCCATGAGGCCGGCGGGCACGCCATGGACCCCAACGTGGCGGAGCGCGGCCGCGAGCCGGAGTATTTCGCCTTCAAGCGGCAATACGACTGCCTCAAGCAGGCCTATTCCAGCGGCGAGGAGCTGAGCACTACGCGCTTGCGCCTGATGGAAGAGCAAAACCAGCGCCCCAACTTCCTCACAAAGATGGCGCTGGACTTCGTCACCACCCTCGACGCCCTCTGGGGGACGGGCGGCGACAAGCGCAAGATCAAGGCCCTCGTCCACCAGCTTTACAACAGCGACGGCTCCCCGGCCCAGACCTCGGCCTAGCCGCCGGCCGCCTAAGCGGCGCTGCGCAGCTGGCCGATCCCATAGCTGATCGCGAAAAGAACGACCAGCAGCCCGACGATCGTCGAGCCCGTGGGCAGGTCGAACTGATAGGAAAGCATCACCCCGCCGACCGCCGAGACCACCCCGAGCGCCAAGGCCACCAAAAAGGCACGGTTGAGGCGCCCCGTCAGGCACAGAGCGCTCGCTCCCGGCGCGACGAGCATGGTGAAGGTGAGCAGCGCCCCCACGGCGCGGATCGCGATCGCCACGGCCACGCCCATGGCGCCGTAGAAGATCATGTTCCAGGCGCGCACGGGGATGCCGAGGGTGCGGCCCATGTCCGGATCGTAGGCGGAGATCAGCAGCTCCTTGGCGGCGACGTATTGGAACACCAGCAGCGCTCCGAACACTCCCGCCATGGCCCACAAGAGCGTCGCAGGGACCGTCAGGATGTTGCCGAACAGAATGTTGAGGATGTTCGCCTCGCCGCGCGGCGCCTTGGTGATGAGCAGCACCGACGCCGCCGCGCCGCCGGCGTAGAGCATGCCGATGAGCGACTCCAGCGGCAGCCGCTGTGAGTCGGCCAGACGGGAGAGCGCCAGGAAGCTCGTGACGGTCAGCGCCAGGGCGATCGGGAAGGGCGCCAGCTGGAACAAGACCGCCAGCGCGACGGCGGCCGAGGCGACCTCCGCCACGGCGGCCCCCACGAAGACGATGCGCCGCAGCACGACGTAGACGCTCAGAGGCGCGAGGCCGGCGGCCACGAACACCCCCGCCAGCAGGATGTGACGCATGAACGGCACTTGGATGAGCTCGATCATTTCTCTTTGTAGGCCCGCGCCATGACGTCCGGCGCCAGCATCTTGGATTTTTCCCCGACGATCAGGGACCCGTCCGACGTGATGAGCGCGACGCGGTGAGCGTAGCGCTCGATGGTGTGCAGGAGGTGGGTGACGAAGACGACCGTCGTCTGCTTTTCCTTCTGCAGCTCGCTGAGCAGCTCCATGATCGCCTTCTCCGAGCTGACGTCCATGCCGTTGGTCGGCTCGTCGAGAAGAAGGATCTCGGGCTCGGAGGCCAGCGCCCTGGCGATGAGGACGCGCTGCTTCTGCCCGCCGGAGAGCGCGCGGTAGGGCTTGTTGGCGCGCGCGTCCATCCCCGTTTGCTTGAGGCAAGCGTGGGCGAGCTGGTAGTCGGCTTTCTTGGGTCCGCGCAGCATGCCGATGCGGCCGAAGCGCCCCATCAGGGCAACCTCGAGCGCCGTCAGGGGGTAGTGCGTGTCGAGGCTCTCGCGCTGCGGCACGTAGCCGAAGAGCGGGCGGCCTCCGCCCCCGGCGTGCGTCTCGATGGTCCCCGACAGGGGCTTGAGCAGCCCGAGCAGGGTTTTGAGGAGCGTGGTCTTTCCCGAGCCGTTGGGCCCCATGACGCCCAGGAAGTCCCCGCGCTCGATAGTGAAGTCGATGCCCTGGAGCACCTTGCCGCGCGGCCCGTAGCCGACGGCCAGCTTGCGCGTCTTGATGAGCTCAGTGGCCATGGCCGAGCGCCTGGGAGACCTCTGCGACGATGACGTCCATCATCGAGATGTAGTCCTTCTCCTTGGGATTGAGCCCGATGTCGTAGAGCGAGATGCTCAGGCAAGGCACCCCGAGCCCCTGCGCCACGGTCTGGGCGATCGCCACGTTGTAGTAGGGCTCCGTGATGATGAGCTTGACCCCCTTGTCCTTGCCGAGACGGATCACGTCCTCGATGCGGCGGGGAGAGGGCACGAAGCCCGGCTTTTCCTCGATCGACTTGGGCGGATCGGGGATGACGAGGTGAAAGCCCTGGGCGAAATAGTCCCAGGACTCGTGGTAGGGCAGGAAGGCGTCTCCCTTGAAGGGCGCCATCTCCTTATCCCACCGCGTCTCGGCGGCCGTCAGGTGGCTTTCGAAGTCCGCGAGGTTCTTTTGGAAGAGCGCCTTGTCGCCGGGGTCGGCGTAAGCGAGGGCCGCCTCGATGTTGCGCGCCATGATGCGCCCGTCCTCCGGGTTGAGTTGGAAGTGCGGGTTGCCGTAGGGATGGATATCGCCGAAGCTGTAGTCGACGACGCCCTTGGGAACGTCCAAAAGCGGAATCCCGTGATAGATCTCCGCCTTGATCAGGTCCGGGTTGTTCGCGGCGTTGACCAGGTCGCGGGCCCAGTCCTCCAGGTTCAAGCCCACCATGATGAACAGCTTGGCCTCATGGATCTTGAAGAGGTCCTGCGGCCGGGCCGAATAGTTGTCGGCGTCGAAGCCCGCAGGCGACAGCGACTCGACCGAAATCTTGTCGCCGCCGATCGTCTTGGCCAGGGAAGCGATGTAGACCGTCGTGGTCAGCACGCGCATGCGGCCGGCCCAGGCGAACGCCGGCGCCAGGGCCAGGAGGAGCGCTGCGGCGAGGATTTTCTTGAGCTTTGGCATGGGATCTCCTATTCCATCTGCTTGAGATTGCCGAGGGAGAACGTCGCCTGCAAGGCGACGGACTCATCCGGCCGTTGCGTGCCCGTCGGCGTCGAGTGGGTGTACTGCACCCGCAGCCGGGTATTGTCGGAGACAAACCAAGTGAAGTTCGGCGCGAGGTTCACCTGGGTGCCGCTGGCCGGCGCGCCGTTGTAGGCGTCCGGGAAAGCCCCTGGATAGGTCACCGTCGGAAGCTGCCCGGGCAGCGCAGCGACGTCGACGAGGAAGCCGACGTGGTAGCGCAGCGCGAAGTTGTAGTCGAGATAGGTGTAGAAGCCGCGCGTGTTGTCCTGGCCGCCGAGGCCCTGGCGCTGCGCGATCATCCCCTCCGCGCTCCAGGTCCAGACCCGGCGCTGGCTGGGCGCGTAGATCACCTGGACGTAGGGGTCTTCGAGCGTCTCCTGGCCGCCGAAGGGCGATGGCGCGTGCGCGGCGCTGGCGCCCAGCTGCAGGGAGCCCGTCGTGAACAGGTCCTGGGAATAGTCGAGCGTGCCGAAGTAGGCGAGGTCGGAGGTGCTCTGGGTCGCGCCGAGCATGTCGCCGCGCGCGGCGTTGAAGTCGGCCTTGAGGTTCAAATCCCACGGGTTCGGAACGTAGAAGTTGACCTCCGCGCCCGTGGCGTTGAGGCCGTCGGAGCCGATGTAGTCGGCGATGGCGTTGGGGCGATTGTAAGTCGCCAACTGGAAGGTGTTCATCTGGTCGAGCAGGCCGAACTGCGGCAGGAAGCGCCCCACGCGCACGGCCATGCCGGCGGGAAGCTTGGTGAAGTAAAGCCAGGCCTCCTCGATGTTCGCCTGGCCGTTTTCCGGCAGGTCGATCGTGAACTGCGCGTTGGTGTAGGGATCGATCGGCGAGAAAGCGACGATCTGCCCGTCGCGGATGCGCGGCTGCTCGAGGGAGCGGTCGAAGCGGGGGTCGGTCTTCGGCAGGCTGTTCCTCTCAAAGCCGAAGTCCCCGGCGATGCCGAAGTCGGGCAGGAAGATCTTCGGCACGCCCTGGATGGCGGGCGTGATCACGCCCCCGGCCTCGCCCAAATTGAGCAGACCCTGCGGCTTGGCGCTCGGCTGCACGACGGCCGAGGGCGGCACGATGACGGAGGGCGCCGCGTTGGTGTTGTCGTCGGCGCGGGCGCCAGCCGAAACGAGCAGGCAGAAGGCGGCTGCGGCAATGACGGATATTTTCATCAAGTCTCCTCGAAACGTGGTCTCGCGACGGTAAGCCTAGCGCAAACGGCGAGGGCGGCTAGGCGCGCGTGGGAGGAGAGCGGCCGGGAAGAGCGAGGACGCGGGCGCAGGAAGCCCGCTCCTCTTTTCGCGGGGCGACGAAGCAGAGGAAGCGCCGGACCTGCAAGACGACGGGCGCATGGAAGACGACCCCTTGGGCCTGCATCTCCAGGTTGCAGGCCGCGCAGTTGCGGTCGTGCGCGCCGGCGTGCAAGTGGAACGACTCCAGCCCCGCGACCAGGCAGAGGCAACCGACCAGGAACCCGGCGATCCACCGCTTCACGGTGGGATCATAGTATAAATCGCCGAAGATGCGACAGCGGCGTCACGCTGGATTTGTACGGCGGACATGGAAACGCCTCCCGCGCCCAAAGTAGCCTGGACCGGTGAGGATCTCCGCGTATTGGCTGGCCGTCCTGGCGGGGCTGTGCGCCGCGCCCGCCCGCGCCCTATCCATCGTCGCGACGTCTCCCGACCTGGCCGACCTCGTCCGGGAAGTGGGCGGACGCCGCGTCCGAGTCGTCGAGGTCCTGACCGGCAAGGCGCCGCCGCGGCAGGAGGCCGGCAGGCCCGGGGTGGTGCGCTCGATGCGCCACGCCAAGGCGCTGGTCTATTTCGGACTCGGCTTCGAGAGTTCCTTCCTCGGCGAGCTCCTCGATGAGGCCGCCAATCCGGACCTTCGCTCCGACCGCTTGGCGGGGTGCCGGGGCCCCGGCTGCATCGACGCCTCGGCCGGCGTCGTCGCCCTCGACCGTCCGAGCCGGACTCCGGCTCCTCGGACGCGTTACCGCCTCGGCAATCCCCATTACAACCTGGACCCGCGCAACGGTCGAGCGATCGCGGGCGCGATTGAAGAGGGCCTCTCCCGCGTCGATCCCCAGCACGCCGCCGAATACGACCCGCGCCTCAACGCCTTCCTGTCCCGCCTGAAAGCGCGCCTGGCGCGCTGGAAAGCGCAAACCAGCCGCCTCCAGGGCCTGCCGTCGGTCTCCTATAATAAGGACACCGACTACCTGACCCGCTTCGCCGGCCTGCGCGTCGTCGCCGACGTCGAGCCCGGCACCGGGGCCGTCACGCCGGCGCGCCTCGGCCAGGTCGAAGGCAAGATGAGGGCCGCGGGCGCCAAGCTCGTCGTCTGCCCCAGCGGCCCCGCGATCGCGACGTGTCGGGCCCTGGCCGCGCGAGTCGGCGCGCGCGTCGCCGCGATCGATCTGATCGGAGGCATGTCGCCGGGAACGGACACGTTCCTGGATTTCCAGCGGCGAAACATCCAGTCCCTCCTCCGGGCCGCCGCGCCGCCGAGGCGCTAGCGGTCAAACCCGCGCAGCAAAACGTTTGCAGCAAGCTAGGTTTACCCGCTCGCGGCGCCATGCCTATACTGGGGCATGGCCTCGGGCTTTCCGCTCATCGCGGCCCTGTTCCTGACGGCCGGCGGCGCGCCGGCCAGGGCCTCGGACCTCGATGCGTCCCGCTTCGAGGCCCGGCAGGAGCACGTGCTGCGCGGCCACTCGGCCGCGATCACCGCCATCGCCTTCTCGCCCAACGGCAAGACGATGGCCACGGCCAGCCGCGACCAAACCATCGTCCTTTGGGACGTCCGCACCGGCCGCCTGCGCCGCCGGCTGCGCGGCCACGACGGAGCCGTCAACTCGGTGGCGTTCTCCGGCGACGGACGCCTGCTGTTCTCGGGCGGAGACGACCGGACCGTCCGGCTCTGGGACGTGCGCACGGGGCGCGAGCGCGCCGTCCTCGATGGAAACCTCGACGCCGTCAGCTCGGTGGCCTACGGCGCCGGCCTCATCCTTGTGTCGGGAGGCTGGGACCGCACGGTGCGGCTGTGGCGGCTGTCGGCCGCTCGACTGCGCTTGCGCCCGCCGCGGCTGGGGCTTTGGAGCGATCCGGCCCAGGACTGGCCGACGACGCTGCGCGGCCAGGGCTCGCCGATCAACGCCGTGGCCGTGTCGCCGGACGGCGGCACCCTCGCCTCGGCCGGCTGGGACGGCCAGATCCTGCTTTGGGACGTCGCCACCGGAGCCTGCAAGGGCGCCCTGAGCGGCCATAAAGACTGGATCTGGTCGCTGGCGTTTTCGCCGAGCGGCCGCACGCTCGCCTCCGCCGGCCGCGACGCCACCGTGCGCCTGTGGAACGTGCGGCGGCGGCGAGCCGAGTTCATCCTGCGCGGGCATCGCGGCGCCGTGCGCGCGGCGGCCTTCTCTCCCGACGGGGAGATCGTCGTCTCGGCCGGCGCCGACGATACGCTGCGCTTCTGGAACGCCTACACCGGCCGAGCGCGCATGATCATCAGCGGCCGGCCGTATCCGATCGTCACGTTCGCGCTTTCTCCCGACGGCCGCACCCTGGCCCTCGGAAGCAGCGACGACGCCGTGCGCATCTACCGGATCAAGGGCCTGGGCGGCCCGCTCAAACGCCCGGTCTATGCCGCTCACCGCTAGGCTGGCTCTCGTGGTCCTGCTCCTGGCCCCGGCGGCGGCCGGGCAGGGGCTGTTCTCCTCGGAAGACCTCCACGAGAAGCGCGCCGTGCTCAGCGGGCATCTGGGACCGGTGACGGCCGTGGCCTTCTCGCCCGACGGGCGCGCGCTCGTGACGGCCGGCGCCGACGGGACGGCGCGCCTCTGGGACGTGCGCGTGATGGACATCCCGGCGCTGCGCAAGATCCTGATCGGACACCGCGACGGCGTCTACTCGGCGGCTTATTCCCCGGACGGCCGCCTGCTGGCCACGGCGTCCCTCGACAAGACGCTGCGCGTTTGGCGGGCCCGCGACGGCCGCCCGGAACGGGTCGTAGACCTCAACGGCGTGCTGCCCTTCTGCGTGGCTTTCTCGACGGACAGCCGCGTCCTCGCCTCGGGCGGCTCGGACTCCGAGGTCCGCCTCTGGGACGCCGCCACGGGCCGCCAGCTCCACGAGCTGCTCGGCCATAAAGGCAGCGTCTACGCCCTGGCCTATTCGAAGACGGGCCTTCTCGCCTCGGGCGGCGACGACGGGCGCATACTGATCTGGAACCTCGATCGCTCGACGCTCGCGGCGGCGGTGTCCATCCCGGCGCACGACGCCCTGGTCTCTGCGCTCGCCTTCTCGCCGGGCGGCCGGCGGCTGGCCTCCGGCAGCTGGGACCGCACCGTGAAGATCTGGCGCGCCGCCGACGGCCGGCTGCTGCGGGTCCTGCGCGGCCACGCCGGCTCGGTGACGTCTCTGGCTTTTTTGCCCGACGGGACGCTCGTTTCCGGAGGACTCGACAAGGTGCGCTTTTGGGACTTGGCGACGGGCGCTCAAAAGCCGCTGCTCAACGCGCCCGACGACGACGCCCTCGCCGTGGCAGCCTCGCCCGACGGGCTCGTCGTGGCGTCGGGCAACGCCGATTCGACGGCGCGGCTCTATCTGGTCCATGGCGCCGCCGACCTCAGAACGGCGCATCCGCCGCCGCCCAAGGAACTGTTCTCACCGTGGTAAGGAGGACTCGTGCGCCCTGAACCCATGACGGGCTTTATCCTGGCGGGAGGCCGGTCCCTGCGCATGGGACGCGACAAGGCCCTGCTCGATTACGACGGACGAACTTTCGTCGAGCGCGTCACCGAGCGCCTGAGGCCGCTCGTGCGCCGGGTGACCGTCGTCGCCAACGCGCGCAACGCCGAGGCCTTGCGCGGGCTGCCCCTCGACGAGGTGATCGTCGACCTGGTGCCCGGCCAAGGACCGCTGATGGGCGTCTACACCGCCCTGATGCGCACGGAGACGCCGCTCAATCTGTTCGTGCCTTGCGACATGCTGTGGGTCGACGGCGAGCTCGTGGAGCTGTTGTCCATCCACTGCGCGCAGCGGGTTCCCGGCGGAGGCCCCCTGCGCGCGGCGGCCGCGCTGCATCCGCTGGAAGGTCTGGAGCCCTTCCCCTTCGTCTGCCACGTCAGCGCCGTCCACGAGGCGGCCCGCTTCATGAGCCGGCCCGGGCGCTCCGTGCGCGACTTCCTTCTCGAAGGAGGCGGGCGGGTGGTGCCCATCATCAACGGCGCGCTGCTGGACTGCTTCCGCAACGTCGACACGACCGACGATTACCGGCGCTACTGCGGGGCCGGGTGAGGAGCTCTCCATGAAGACTCGCTCGAAATGGGTCTGGGGCGTCATCGTCGCCGTCGGGCTGGCGCTCATCGGCCTGCGCATCTATCTGCCCACGCTGATCGTCGACCAGGCCAACAAGAAGCTCGCTTCCATGCAGGACTACACCGGGCACATCGACGGGGCGACGATGAGCCTGACGCGCGGCGCGATCACGTTGCGCGGGCTCGTCGTCTACCAGCGCTTTGCCCGCTCGAAGATTCCCTTGGCGGCCGTCAAGGCCATGGACTTCTCTTACGAGTGGCTGCCGCTGCTTCACGGGGAGATCGTGGCCAAGACGACGCTCCACGAACCGGTCGTGCACTACCAGCTCCCGCCCGCGAAGGCCCCGCAGAAAGGGCCGCAGCCCCCGCCCAAGCAGGTGCTTCACGCGGCCAAGGCGGCGGGCGCCCGCCGGCGGCAGGAGAACACGGCCGTCCTGCTCCAGCGCATCGAGATCGACGACGGCCGCATCGAAATCGTCGATCCGCAGACCGATCCCCCCTTCACCTTCGATCTGGGCCGGATCCACGCCGTCGTGCAAAATGTCGCCGACAGCAAGGGCCTCTTCAAGAACCCGGCCTCGGCCCAAGTCTCCGCCGTCGCGAATTCGAGCGGGGCCGTGACCGGGCGCTTCGACGTGGATCCCAGGACGGAAAAACCCACCTTCGCCTACCGCCTGCAGGTCCGCCATTTGCCGCTGCCGGCTCTTAATCCGCTCTGGAAAAAATATCTCGCCGTCATCGCCGAGGACGGGACGATGGACGTCTACTCGGAGGCGCACGCCAAGGACGGCCGCATCAAGGGCTACGTCAAGCCGCTGCTGCTGCACCTCAATGCCGTGCGCGTGCGCGGCGGCAAATCCCTCGGCCGCCAGCTCAAGGGCGCGGCGGCGAAGCTTTCGACGGAGATCTTCAAAAATCGCCCAAAAAACCAGATCGGCACGAAAGCGGCCTTTTCCGGCCCAGTCTCCGGGCCGGCCCCGCACGTCTTCCAGGCCGTCTGGCGCTTGGCGGCAAACGCCTTCGTCAAGGCGATCAAGCCCGGCCTCGGCCGCCTCGTCGACTTCAAGGCCCTCGGCTTCTAGCGAAAAGGGCCGTGAAAATCGGCGTATTGCGGCTTTATTGCGCTTCGCAGGCCGTTAACATCTAGGACATTGAATTAGGAAGCCCGCCCGCTACCCTAATAGCGAAATCGTGGCACTAGGGAAAAACGTCTGGCGGGCGTTGAGGAAGGCCATTGCCGTCTTCACGGCTTTGGCGTTCCTGTCCCAGCAGGCCGCAGCGTCGACCTTCACGGTCACGAGCACGGCCGACGACGGCTCCTCCGGGACCCTGCGCTGGGCCATCGAGCAGGCCAACGCCGCCGGCGGCAGCAATTCCATCGTCTTTTCCAACACGATCGGCGGCACGATCACCCTGACTTCGGGGCTGCCCGTCATCACGAGCAACGTCTCCGTCGACGCCTCCGGCGCGGCCTCCGCCGTCACCGTCGACGGCGGCGGGCTCTATCAGGTCTTCTCGGTCGGCAACTCCGTCGGGACGGTCAACGCCTCGATCGCCAACCTCACCGTCGCCAACGGCCTCGCCCAGGGCGGCGCCGGCGGCAGCAACAGCAGCAGCTTCTCGGTCGGCGGCGGCGGCGGCGGCGGCCTCGGCGCGGGCGGAGGCCTCTTCGTGGCCAACAACGCCAACGTCACCCTCACCAACGTGGGCTTTTCCAACGACAAGGCCCAAGGCGGCTCAGGCGGAACCGGGCGCTCCACGGGCGGAAGCCCCGCCACGGCGGCCGGCGGAGGAGGCTTCAACGGCGGCGCCGGCGGCAGCACCGACGGCTCGGGAACGGGCGGCGGCGGTGGGTGGGGCGCGACGGCGACGGGAGGAAGCGACAGCGGCTCCTCGAACGGCGGCGCCGGCGCCTGCACGGGTACGGGCTGCGCCTCCGGCGGCGCCGGCAACACCGGAACCGGCGGCGCCAGCGACGGCGGC
>DAIDHI010000006.1 GCA_027452025.1 Elusimicrobiota bacterium
CCGGCTCGGGGCGCGGGCGGCGCGCGGCGGGCTCGGCCGCTCTGGGCTTGGCCGCGGGCTCGGGCGAGGCCGGCCCCCAGCGCTTCTCCGTGATGCGTACCAGGGCGGTCTTGGCTCCGAAGCCGATGAAGCCCGTGGACGGCTCTCTCAAGATCTGGACTTCCACCTGGTCGCGCCGCAGGCCCGCCTTCTTCAAGGCCGCCTCGACGGCTTCGGAGACGCTCTTGCCTTCGCTTTCAATCGGCTCCATTCTTCCTCCTTCTAACGCGTTGCGTTGTATCTGCTCCTCAGCGACAACTGGATCACGGTGTTGGCCAGGCTGTTGGTCAGCCAGTAAAGGACGAGACCCGACGGGAACCGGAGGAACATGAAAGTGAAGATGACGGGCATCCAGGTCATCATCTGCGCCTGCGTGGGGTCCGCCGTCGGCGGATTGAGCTTCGCCTGGGCGAACATCAGGCCGCCCATGACCAGCGGCAGGATGTAGTAGGGATCCTTGGCCGAAAGGTCGTGGATCCACCAGATCCAAGGCGCGTTGTGCAGCTCCCAGGCCGCGCGCAGGGCGTAATACAAGGCGTAGAAGATGGGCATCTGCAGGAGCATGGGCAGGCAGCCGCCGAGCGGATTGGCGCCGTGCTTCTTGTAGAGCTCCATCATCTCGGCGTTGAGCTTGGTGGGGTCGCTCTTGTAGCGCTGCTGGAGCTTGGCCATCTCGGGCTGAAGCCTCTTCATCGCGGCCTGGGCCTTGAGGCTCTTCATGGTCAGGGGCAGCAGCACGATCTGGATGAGGGCCGTCAAGATGACGATGGACCAGCCCCAGTTCCCCACGACGGAATGGATGCGCTCCAGGCACTTCATGGTGAAGCGGCCCAGCTGCGAGAAAAAGCCGTAGTTGATCGAGCGCTCCAGGCCGACGCCGTAGTGCGCCAGCCAGCTGTCGCCCTTGGCCCCGAGATAATACGGAAGGTCGAAGGCGCGCGACTGTCCGGGCGCGAGCTTGGCGTCGGCCGCCGTGAGCACGACCTCCGGGGGCTGGGCGCTGGCGATCTGCGGGAAATCGGAGGGCTTGGGAAGGAAGGCGGCCAGGAAATAGCGGTTGTCCACGCCGATCCAGCGGTAGGCGCCGCTGTGATCGCCGGGCTTGAAGGTCTCGAGCTTGCCCGCCAAGCCTCCTGAGGGAAGAGTCAGCCCGAGCGCGCGCGTGAGCTTCTCGTTGTACTTGCGCTCGCTGGCGACGGTGCCCAACCGCGGGCCGACGTTGATGGTCCAGGGGCCGGTCGACAGGGGCTTGCGCGAGGCGTTCGTCAGCGTGATGCGAATCGACGGCAGGACCTTGCCTTGGCCCGGCACGAACTCCTTGACGATGTCGAGGCCGTCGGCGCGCCGCGCGCGATAGACGAGCCCCGGGGCCTCGGCGTCGCGCCGAAACGTCAGGTCGGGGAAGGTCGAGAAGAAGCCCGGCTCCGGGTCCTCGATGAGGTCGACGACGCCGAGCGGCTCTTGGTACTGCCAGCTGACCACGGCCGCGCCTCGCGGCGAGATACGCGCCGTGGCGTTGCCGATGGAGACGGCCTCGGCCTCGGACAGGATCTTCTCGCGCTCCTGCGGCGTCGGCGCCGCGCCCGGCGAGGCCGGCGCGGCGGCGCTCTGCCGCGCGCCCGATGGCGGCGTCCCGGCGGAGGGCGCCGCGGCTTGCGGCCCAGCCCCCGCGGAAACGGCCGCGGGACTCGGGGACGCGACCCGTTTTTCAACGAGCCCGAACCAAGCGGCGTAGACGGCGATCGAGAGCGCGACGGCGATGAGAAGGTTTTTGTCCATGCGTTAGTGATGAGGCACGGGGTCGAAGCCCCCCGCGTGAAATGGATGGCACTTGAGAAGCCGCGCCGCCGACAGCGCCAGCCCTCGCAGCAGTCCGTGCCGCCGCAGGGCCGCCGAGGCGTAATCGGAGCAGCTCGGATAGAAGCGGCAGCGCGCTCCGAGCAGGGCCCGGCCGATCGGCTGATAAACGGCGATCACGGCGCAAAGAAGCTCAGTCATAGTTCGAGGAGGCCGGCCTTGCGGCACAGGTCCCGCAGGTCGCGCTCGGCGTCGGCCAGCGCCTGCCAGCGGCAGCCCGGGCGCAGATACACCACCAGGTCGCTCTCCGGCCGAAGGCTGGCGCGGTTGAGCCGGAAGGCCTCGCGCGCCAAGCGCTTGAGCCGGTTGCGCCGCACCGCCGTCCCCAGCCTCGCGCTGACCGAAAGCCCGAGGCGCGCGCCCCGGGCTTTCTCCTGGCGTCGGTAGGCCCAGAGGATGGCGTTGCGCGCCGTGAACTTGCGGCCGAGGGCGAAGGGACGCTGGAAGTCTCTGCGGGAGCCGAGACGGGCGTCAGGCCCGAACCGGCGCTCCCCCCCGGTCAAGCGACGACCAGGGTGTGCCGTCCCTTCTGGCGGCGCCTTCTGAGAGTGGCCCGGCCGCCGGAGGTGGCCATGCGGGCCCGAAAACCGATCCTGCGCTTGCGCTTCTTGTTGTGGGGGCGATATGTAGGTAACATGATGCGGTATTATACAAAAAAGCGCGGGCCCTTCTAGATTAAAGCGTCACGGCAAAATGTTATGATCCGGCCGGAGAGACGAATGACCCCCCAAAACGGCGAAAAGGACCCGAAAGAGCACATCGATGTCCTATTAAAGGAACGCCGGCTCTATAAGCCCTCGGCGGCTTTCCAAAAAAAGGCGCATATCGCCGGCCATGCGCGGCTGCAGGCCCTGCGCAAGAAGGCCGCCCGATCTCCGGAGCGTTTCTGGGCCGAGGCCGCGCGCGAACTGCGCTGGATCAAGCCCTGGAAAAGGACTCTCGACTGGAAGCCGCCCTTCGCGAGGTGGTTCGTGGGCGGCAAGCTCAACGTCTCGGTCAACTGCCTGGACCGCCATCTCGACGGCCCGCGCCGCAACAAGGCGGCGATCATCTGGGAAGGCGAGCCCGGCGAGACGCGCACGCTCACCTACCAGCAGCTCCACGGCGAAGTCTGCCGCTTCGCCAACGTCTTGAAGGGGCTGGGCGTTCGCTCCGGCGATCGCGTGGCGATCTACATGCCGATGGTCCCGGAGGCCGCCGTGGCGATGCTGGCCTGCGCGCGCATCGGCGCGGCGCACTCGGTGATCTTCGCGGGCTTTTCCTCCGACGCGCTGCGCGACCGCATCAACGACGCCCAGGCCAAGGCGGTGGTGACGGCCGACGGCCTCTACCGCCGCGGCAGCGTGCTCAAGCTCAAGGAGGCCGTGGACGCCGCCGTAGAATCGTGCCCTTCGGTGCGCAGCGTCGTCGTGCTGCGCCGGACCGGGACCGAGGTCTCCTGGAGGCAGGGGCGCGACCTGTGGTGGCACGAGGCGATGGCGGCCGCCGCGGCCCAGTGCCCCCCGGCCGCGCTCGACAGCGAGCACCCGCTCTTCATTCTTTATACGTCCGGCAGCACCGGCAAGCCTAAAGGCGTGCTGCACACGATGGGCGGCTACTTGACGCAGGTGGCGCTGACGACCAAGTGGATCTTCGACCTCAAGGACGAGGACGTCTTCTGGTGCACGGCCGACGTGGGCTGGGTCACCGGACACTCCTACGTCGTTTACGGACCATTGGCCAACGGCGCGACGACGCTCATGTACGAGGGCGGCCCGCTTCATCCCGCGCCCGATCGCTTCTGGTCGATGGTCGCGCGCCACCGCGTCAGCGTGTTCTACACCGCGCCGACGGCGATCCGGACGTTCATGAGGCTCGGCGACGAGTGGCCGGCCAAGCACGACCTGTCGTCGTTGCGCCTGCTCGGCTCCGTCGGCGAGCCGATCAACCCCGAGGCGTGGCTGTGGTACCACGACAACATCGGCGGGGGCCGCTGCCCGATCGTCGACACCTGGTGGCAGACGGAGACCGGCGCCGTCATGATCTCCCCGCTGCCCGGCGCCACGTCGGCCAAACCCGGCTCGGCGACTCTCCCTCTGCCCGGCATCGAGGCCGACGTCGTCGACCGGCAAGGCCGGCCGGTGCCGCCCGGCCACGGCGGCTATCTCGTCGTCAAGAAGCCCTGGCCCTCGATGCTGCGCACCATCTACGGCGACCCCAAGCGCTACGAGCAGCAGTACTTCAGCCAGATCCCCGGGATCTACTTCACGGGCGACGGCGCGCGCCGCGACAAGGACGGCTATTTCTGGATCCTCGGCCGCATCGACGACGTGCTCAACGTCTCGGGTCATCGCCTGTCCACGATGGAGATCGAGTCGGCGCTGGTCAGTCATCCGGCGGTGGCCGAGTCGGCGGTCGTCGGCCGTCCCGACGAGATCCACGGCCAGGCCGTGACCGCCTTCGTCACGCTCAAGGGGGGCCGCGCGCCTTCCCCGGCTCTCGCCGAGGAACTCCGCGAGCACGTGGGCAAGACCATCGGCGCCATCGCCAAGCCCAAGGACATCCGGTTCACCGAGGGGCTGCCCAAGACCCGCTCGGGCAAGATCATGCGACGCCTGCTGCGGGAGATCGCGGCCGGCCAGGGTGTCAAGGGCGACGTCACCACTCTAGAGGACCTGGGCGTGCTCTCGAAGCTCCAGGCCGAAGACGAGGAGTAGCGCTTCCGCTTGGCGGCGCTGGTCTCGATCCTCGTTCTGTCGGCCGCGTTGGGAGCGCTGCTTCTTGCGCTGCCGCCGGCGCGCGCGCCCGGACGCCCGGCGTCCAGGCGCGCCATGGACTGGGCCGCCCTGGCCCTGTTCTCGGCTTATTTTCTCAGCTTCGCCTGGCCGCCGTCTCCGCCTTCGGGGAGGCTGGCCGCGGAACCGTCCTGGCCGCAGCTGCTCGACGCGCTCTTGGGCTGCGCGGCCGCCGGCACGGCCGCGATGACGCTGGCCGGAGGCCGGCGGGCTTGGCTTGCGGGCGCGGCCTGCGGCGCGATCTTCGGAGCGCTGGCGCATTATGCCCGGCTGTGGCTGGCGCTTGCGTGCGCGCTCAAGCTGGCGGGAGATTTCTCGGGCGGCGCGCTTTGCGCGACGATGCCGTGGCTGCTGGCGGCGGCGGGGGCCGCCGCGGCCGCGGCCCTGGCGCATCCCGAGATGAGGCCCGTGCGCGGCCGCCTGCTGGCGGGGCTGCTGGCGGCGGTGATCATTCCGGCCTACGCCGTGCGCTGGCGCCTGGGGGCGGACTGGGATTACGGCCCCCGCTCGCTGCTCGAGGCGGCGGGCGTGCCGCGCGCCACCCGCGCCGGCGAGTTCTCCATCGCGTGGCTGCGTCCTTTCGAAGGGCGGCCCTACCGCCTGGAGCCGCTCGACGAGTCCGAGGCGGGCATCGACGCCTCCTTCGACAGCCTGCAGCGGCTCTACCGCTATTTGGAGACCCGGCGGGGGCGCACTCTTTTCGCGGCCCAAGCCCTCTCGGCCTTGCGCGGCGGCTGGCTCAAGTGGTGGGACGCCGACCGGGCCTTGGAGGCGGCGGCGCTTTCTTTCCCGGGGCGCTCGCATCCCGACTATCTCGAGAGCCTGGCGCTTCTTCGCGCCGGGCCGCTGACGCCGCAGCGCTACGCCCGATTGCGCGCGCTCGACGACGAGTCGGCCCGGAGCACGGCCGGCTTCGAGGACGTCAATCAGTCGCAGCTGATCTTCGAGGCGTTCTCCGCGGCCTACGCGCGCTTCGGCGACGACGACGACGCGCGGCGCTGGATATACCGGGTCGACAACCTTTGGCCGATCTACGACAAGAAAGTCGAAGTCACGCCCGTCGAGAACTTCCGCGCGGGACGCATCGAGGGCTCGGTTTTCGAGGGCGGCCGCCCGGCGGCGGGCGTGCGCGTGGGCTTGTTCTTCCTCTGCCCCAGTTCCGCCGCGATCTCGCAAGACGGGACGCTCAGCCAGAGCGTCTTCCCGGACGGCGCGGGACGATTCGAGTTTTCCGATCTGGGCGCCGGGCGCTATTACGTGGCCCTCATGGCGCGCGCGGAGCGCTTGAAGGGGCGCATCCTGGGGGCGCCGGGGATCTTCGAGCTCAGCCCGGAAGTTCCGGAGGCGGCGCTTGAGCCGATCCGCATCGAGCCTTGAACATAAAGGGTTGACGCGCGCCGGATGGCCGCGCGCTCTCGGCGGGGCCTATAATGGGCGGGAATGGTCGCGCCTCTGCGCGCTCTCGTCGGCGCCATGGCGGGCGCGGCCCGCGCGGCGCAGCCTCTCGGCCTCGGTCCGCGCCCGGGCTGGGAATTCGGCGCTCGCGCCGCGTACTTTCACGACGACGACCCGGCCACGCTGCGCCGGGACTGGTACGGCGGCGCCCAGGCGCGCCGCTTCTTTGGGCGCGCCACGGCGGCCGAGTTGTCGCTGGATTATACCCGCGAGAACTTCGGGCGCGTCAACGCCGACGTCTTCCCGCTGATGCTGTCGCTGCTGCGCTACCTCGACGCCGAGAGCAGGGGCAGTCCGCTCCTGCTGGCCGGCGCGGGGTGGTATCCGACCCACACGACCGGAGTCGGCCGGCTCGACGACTTCTCGAACAGGCTCGGCGTCCACGTCGGCGCGGGCTACGAGTATTGGCTCACCCGCGAATGGTCGGCGGACGCGACGCTGCGCTACATTTGGGCCGGCGACATCCCGACGACGTTCGGCAGCATCGAAGGCAGCGGCTGGCTGCTGACGCTGGGCCTCGACTTTCGCTACTAAAGGGGAGGCGCCCGGTCCTCGCCCACGTCGAGGCCGTAGCGCCGCGCGACCATGGGCCAAAGGTCGAGCAGGGTCAGCAGCTCGGCGGCGAGGACCGGACCCAGGAAGAGGCCGAAGAGGCCGAAGACGCGCAGGCCCCCGAGGATCGCGACGAGGCCCGCAAGAGCCGGGATCTTCGCGCGGCCTCTGAGGATGAGGGGCCTCATGAGGTGGTCGACGGCGAAACCGGTCAAGGCCAGCGCGAGCATTCCGGCCAGGCGAGCAAACGCGCCGGAGACGGCGAGATAGACACCGCCGGCGATCCAGACGGGGGTGCTGCCCACGATCGGGATCCAGGCCAGCACGAAGGTCGAAGCCCCGGCAAAGAGCGCGGCCGGCACGCCGAGCGCTAAAAACGACAATCCGACGAGCAGCGCGTGCGCGGTCGCCGTGGCCAGGCTCGCCCAGAGCGTCAGCGTCGCCGTCGCCTTGAACGCGTCGACCACGCTGGCCCGCACTTCGCCGTCGAGGGGCAGCAGCGCGGCCGCCCCGTCGATGAGCCGATCGCCCGTCAGAAGCAGGAAAAAGCAGGAGACGATCGCCAGCGAGGCGTCTATGAGGATCCAGGGCAGGGCTTTGACCAGCCGCACCGTCGCCTCGGCCACGAAAGCGGCGCCGGCGCGCAGCGCCTGCGAGAAATGGCGCGTCAGGGCCGAAGGATCGGGCAAAAGGCGCTCCAGCGGCCAGAGAGCGCGCTCGAGCCCCTGCGGGGTCAGCAGCTCGTGGCTTTGGACCTGCCGCGCCGTGGCCGCGCCCTGGCGCGCCGCGAGCAGGCCGACGACGAAGAACGGGATGATCAGCAAGACGAGCACCGCCAGCGTCACGGCCAGCGCGGCGAGCGCGGCATGAAGACGGCGCTTCAGCAGCCAGCGGTACATCGGCTCGCTGACGAGCGCCAGGAGCTGGCCGGCGAAGACGGCGAGCAGGAACGGCCCGGCCATCCACAGCAGCAGCCCCAGAGCCAGGAACAGCAGCCCGAGAAAGCAGGCCAGGGAAGCGCGGTCTTGGAAGGTCCCCTGCACGAGGCGACGCTACAAAAGCGCCGGCCCGGGACCCAGGGCGGCGGCGTCACGAACCCGTGACGGGAGGCAGGGCGTCGAGAAAGCGCGAAAGCCCGTCCAGGACCTCGGGCGGGATGGCGTGGCCGCCCTCGAAGGTCTGCAGGCGCCCGACCCAGCCGCTGCCGCGAAGCAGCTCGTCGAGGCGCCTGGCTCCCGGCAGGCCGAGGATCGGATCGACGAGCCCGTGGCTCTGGAAAAAGCGCAGCCCGGAGCGCGCCGCGGCGAGGGGCCGCCACGACTCCTCGTCGACGAGGTTGCCCGACAGGATGACGCAGGCCAGAGGGCTGCGCGGAGCGCGCAGGGCGCAATCGACGGCGAGCATGGAGCCCTGGCTGAACCCGCCGAGCACCAGCCGCTCCCACGGGACGGCCAGGGCTTCCAGGAATCGCAGCGCCGTCTCGCGCGCCGCCTCAAGCCCTTGCGGCCGGTGCCCAGACCAGTCTATCGCTCGGCCCGTGCGCTGGGCGCGCTCGATGGACTCGACGTCGATGTCGAACCAAGCCAACCCTCCGAAAGGCAGAGGGACGGGCCCGTCGGGGAAGACCCACCTGGCGCGGCGGCGCAGCGAGAGCTCCACGGCCAAGGGCGCCAGGTCGGCGGCGCCGGCTCCGTAGCCGTGGAAGAGGACGACGACGGGTCCCTCGCAGTCTTCCTCGAACTCGATGCAAGACAGCGGGCCGATCTGCCGGCGCGACGCGGAGGGAGCGGGCACGGCGCCATTGTACTCAAGGCGGCGCGCCTCGGCCAGGGGCGTCCAGGACCGTGACGCGGAACTGCCGGCCGTTGGCGGCGTCGAGCTCGACCCAGGTCAGGCGCCGGGCGTTCTCGATCTTGAAGACGCTGGCCGGCCCGGCCCGGGAAACAGGTTGCGCTCCCGCCGCTTCAAGGGCGCGCGCGTAGTCGTCCCGTATCTCGGCGGCGTCCGGCAGCCGGACGCCGGCGGCGTCGGCGTCCATGTGGCGGTAGAAGATCAGGGTCGCCCGGCCCTCGAGCACCTGTCCGCCGATGAGCACCGTGCGTCCTCCCTTCCACGAATCGTATTGCTGGAAATCGCTGATGTAATAGTCGGGGATGAGCCGGAAGGCGGGCTGCGAGGGATCGGTCTCGAGGTCCGGCGCCTCCAGGGCCATGTAGGCGCGCGTGCCGGAGAAAGCGGGATCGACCAGCTCTATTCGCTCGTTGCGGGCATGCAAGGACCCTTGCTTGGCCTCCTCGACGATCGGACGCGAGGAGCCCATCCCGGCGGTGGACAGACGTTTCGCGCCCACTCCCAGCGCCACGAGAGCCCGCCGCACGTTGCGGGCGCGCACGTCCGAGAGCGCGAGGTTCTGCTGCGGGGTGGCGAGGCAGAAGACGTGGGCCTCGATGAGGACGCTGCCGGGCTTGCGCGCCAGGGCACGCGCCGCCGCCTCCAGGAGACGGCGGGCGCCCGCGTCCAGATCGGGCCGGTATTGGCGGAAAGGGACGTAAAGGGCGACGCGCCCCCGCTCCTCCAGAGCCTGCGCCACCGGATCGGGAGGCGGCTGGGGCGCGGCGCGGGCGGCGGCCGCCGCGAGCAGCGCGGCAAGGATCACCCCTTCATTCTAGCGCGGCGGCCGCCGCGCCGCTCTCTTGGTCGCGCAATTGTTGTATAGTGGCGGAGTGACGGGTTTGGCCATCGCCTTGGCGTCCTGCGCGGCGGCCGTCGCGGCGCCGGCGCCGCGCGTCGCGCTGCGCGATCGGGCCTTGCAGCCCGGCGAAGCCGTGCTGGTCGTCGTCACCGGCCAAAAGCCCGGCGTGGCGCCGCGGGGGGCCTTCGACCGCCAGCCCCTCGAGTTTTTCCCCGGCGCTTCTTCCGGGACCTACCTGGCCTTGTCGGGCATCGACCTCGACGCCGCCGTCGGGCCGGCCCAGGCGTCGGTGCTCGTGACGGCCGCCGACGGCAGATCCTCGACATGGACGCGGACGGTCGCGATCAAGCCCAAGCGCTTCCGCGTGCGCCGCGTAAACGTCGCCCCGGACTTCGTCACGCCCAGCCCCGCGCAGCAGCGGCGCGCCCAGAAAGAAGCCGCGCTCATCAAGTCGCTCTTCGCGCAGCTCACCCCCCGGCGATTTTTCCTGGGAGATTTCTCCTCCCCGATCCCGGGGGCCGTCGTTTCGCGCTTCGGCGAGCGCAGCATCTTCAACGGCGTTCCCAAGGCCCCCCATTCGGGAGCGGACCTCCACGCGCGGGAAGGCGCGCCGATCAAGGCGCCGGCCGGCGGCGAAGTGGTCCTGGCGCGCAATCTCTACTATTGCGGCAATACCGTGATGCTCGACCATGGGTGGGGCGTCCATACGGTCTACTGCCATCTATCCCGCATCGACGTCCGCGAGGGGCAGACCGTGGCGGCTGGAGAGGTGCTCGGGCTCGTCGGTCACACCGGGCGCGCGTCGGGCCCGCACCTCCATTGGGGGCTCAAGATCGGCGACGATCGAATAGACCCCTTCTCCCTGGCCTCGCTCGACATGAGCCCCTGGCTGCGGTAAGCCTTCCCGGATTCTTGCTAGAATGACGGCCATGGCCGCTTGGCTATTGGCGCTGTTCGGGCTCGCGGCGCACGCTCGAGCCCCGAAGCCCGCCTCCGCCGCCCGATTCGTCCGTGTCTCCCAGGGCCGCTTCGTGCTCGACGGGCGGCCTTATCATTACGTCGGGGCGAATCTTTGGTACGGCGTAAACCTCGCCTCCCTGGGGCCCGGCGGCGACCGCGCCCGGTTGGGACGGGAGCTCGACCGCCTCAAGGCGCTCGGGGTGACCAACCTGAGGATCATGGGACTGACGCAGGGTCCCGACCGGCAGCCCTGGCGCATGGTCCCGGCGCTGGAGAAGTCGCCCCGCCATTACAACAAGGCCCTGCTGCAGGGGCTGGACTATCTTCTGGCCGAGATGGGCAAGCGGGGCATGAAGGCCGTCGTCATGCTCAACAACTTTTGGCAATGGTCGGGCGGGATGGCCCAATATCACGCCTGGAGCACCCGGGAGCCGATCCCTTATCCGCCGCCGGAGCCCGGCGGGGACTGGGCCGCTTACGACAGCTTCGCGTCGGCGTTCTATGGCGACCGCAAAGCCGTGGAATGGTCCGACGGCGCGATCAAGATGCTCATCCGTCGCAAGAACTCGGTCACGAAGGTCCGCTACCGGGACGATCCGACCATCATGGCCTGGGAACTGGCCAACGAGCCGGAAGGGCGCGATCGCGTGAAGGACTTCAACGCCTGGCTCGACCAGACGGCGAGCTTCATCAAGTCTTTAGACCCCAACCATCTCGTCACGACGGGAAGCGAAGGCAGCACGGCCGCGCCCGAGCCGACGGGGCTCGATTTTTCCCGCAACCACTCCCCGGCGGCCGTCGACTACGCCGTCATCCACATCTGGCCGCAGAATTGGGGCTGGTACATCCCGGGAAGCTCCGTCACCTTCGCTTCCTCGGTGCGCAAATCAGTGGACTACCTGGACCGCCACGACGCGCTGGCGCGCCAGCTGGGCAAGCCGCTGGTCGTCGAGGAGTTCGGCCTTCCCCGCGACTCGGGCACGTTCGATCCGAGCGGGGCCACCGCCTGGCGCGACGCCTATTACGACGCGGTGCTGCGCGAAGCTTACCGCCTCGCCTCCTCCAGCGGGGCCGTCGCCGGGGCGAACTTCTGGGCCTGGGCCGGCGAGGGCCGGCCGCGGCGAGCCGGGGAGTTCTGGCGCCCGGGCGATCCGTGGACCGGAGATCCTCCTCACGAGCCGCAAGGCGGCAACAGCGTTTACGATTCCGACGCCGGGACCGAGCAGGTGATCCGGCGCTACACGGCGCTTTTCGGCGCCCTCTAGCAATGGGCTATAATCCAGGGATGACGTTCGACGCGGCCGAGGCCGGCCGGCTTCTCCGGGGGAAAGACTTCGCGGCCCTGGAGGCTATGCTGGCGCGCGTGCCCGCGCCCGAGCTCGCGCGCGCTCTCGGGGACTTTTCGCCGATAGAGCGCCTCGTCCTCTTCAAGCTTCTCGACGCGCCTCGCGCCATGGAAGTCTTCGGGCTAGTCGGCTTCGACGACCGATACCTGCTGTTCTGCGGCTTCCCTCTCCAGGCGATCGCGCCGGTGCTGGAAGGCCTCAGCGTCTTGCAGCGCCGCGCCTTCGTGCAGCTGCCGCGCGAGGACGGCGATAGAATGTTCCGGCTGCTCTGGTCCGAGAGCGCCTCCCGCGCGTGATCGTCAACGCTCCAGGCGTGGTGCTTTCCCGGCGGGCCGTGGGCGAGGCCGACCGTCTCTGCTCGGTCTATACCGAGGAGTTGGGCCGCGTTCTCGTGCGCTTCGCCGGAGTCAACAAGGCCGGCCGCAAACTCAAGGCCTTGTCGGAGCCGATGGCGTGGGCGGAGTTGCGCCTGTATCTGAACCCGCGCACCGGACAGGCCAAGTGCGTGGGCGGTCAGCTCATCGCGAGCTTCCCGAGCCTGCGCGATCATTTCGACCGGACGATGGAGGCGCTGTCTTGCTGCGAGCTGCTCAATGAGGCAACGGCGGAGCGCTCGCCCAATCCGCTCAAATACCGGCTCGTTTGCGGCGCCCTGGCCAACCTCGACGCGCGTCGGGGACCGTGGACCTTGGCGGCCTTCGGCCTGCGTCTGCTCGAGCTGGCCGGGCACGGCCTCTTCGGGGTGGAGGGCGCGGCCAGGCTTTGCGAGCCGGGGCTTTGGAAGGCTCTGCACGAGGCCGCGTGGGAACGGCTCGATGATTTCCCTTACGACGCGCAGGCCGCTCGCCGGCTGCGCGAGCTGGCGGCCGGCCAGGTCGAGGAGCAGACCGGAAGGCCCCTGCGCTCGCGGGAATTCTGGCGCCAGATGGCGCCGGTCATGGTGGAGGCGGCATGAGCCTGACGTTCCAGGAAGTGATCCTCGAGCTGCAGCGCTACTGGTCGCGGCAGGGCTGCTTGCTCATCCAGCCCTACGACCTGGAGAAGGGCGCGGGCACGTTCAATCCTGCGACCTTCTTCGGCGCGCTCGGCCCCAGGCCGACGGCGGTGGCCTATCCGGAGCCCTGCCGCCGTCCGGCCGACGGGCGATACGGCGAGAATCCGAACCGGCTGGCGAAGTACTATCAGTTCCAGGTCTTGCTCAAGCCCGTGCCGGAGAACGTCATCGATCTTTACCTCAAGTCCCTCAAGGCGCTTGGTCTGGACGCCAAGACTCACGACCTGCGCTGGATCGAGGACGACTGGGAGTCCCCCACGCTAGGCGCCTCCGGGGTCGGCTGGGAGGTCTGGCTCGACGGCATGGAGATCACGCAGTTCACCTATTTTCAGCAGATGGGCTCGATGCCGTTGTTCCCCATCTCGGCCGAGATCACCTACGGACTCGAGCGTATCGCGATGTATCTGCAGAAGAAGGACAGCGTTTACGCCCTGCAGTACAACGGGGACTACACCTACGGAGACCTCCATCTGGCCCAGGAGCGCCAGTTTTCCCGCTACAACTTCGAGGAGGCCGACGTCGCGATGCTCGCGCGCCATTACAACGATTACGAAAAGGAGGGCGAGCGGCTGGTGACGGCCAAGCTTCCGCTTCCGGCTTATGACTGCGTCCTGCGCGTCTCCCATCTCTTCAACACGCTCGAGGCTCGCGGAGCGATCTCGGTGACGGAGCGCGCGCAATACATCGCGCGCGTGCGCGCTCTGGCCAAGAAGGTCATCAACCTCTATTTGGAGCTGCAGGGCGCGGCGGCCGCCGCGGAGGCCGTCCATGGCTAGGGATTTCCTGCTCGAGGTCGCCACCGAGACGATGCCGGCGCGGTTCTTCCCCTCCCTCATCGAGGAGCTTCTCTTTCTGCTGGGCGAAAAGCTCAAGGAGAACCGCCTTGGGCACGACGGCGAGGTCCGGCGCTACGCGACCCCCCGCCGCCTGGCCGTCCTCGTCGCCGGAGTCGAGGAGAAGTCCCAGCCGCTGTCTCGCGAGGTCCAGGGCCCGCCCGCACGGCTGCTGCGAGACGCCGAAGGGCGCTTTACGCCGCAGGCGGAGGGCTTCGCGCGCAAGAACGGCCTCAAGCCCGACCAACTCGCCGTCGTCCAGACGCCAAAGGGCGAATTCCTGGCCGCGCGCGTGACCGCGCCCGGGGAGCCCGCAGTCGAGGTGCTGGCCCGGATCGTGCCGGATATCCTGGGCGCCTTGCAATTTCCCAAGACGATGGAGTGGGAGGCGAGCCGGTTTCGCTTTGGCCGGCCCATCCGCGGGCTGACCGTCCTCTTCGGAAGGACGGTCGTGCCGGTGACTCTTGCCGGAGTGCGCAGCGGCCGCGGCGTGCGCGGCCTGCCCGGCGTCTCGGTCAAGCCCGTCTCTGTGGCCGAGCCGCGCGCCTACGAGGCCGCGCTCAAGAAGCTCATCGTCGTCGCCGACGAGGAAGAGCGGCGCGAGATACTGCTCAAGCGGCTCGAGCAGGAGGCCAAGCGCCTGGGAGCGCGCGTCGACCTCGACGAGGCGCTGGTTGAGGAGACCGTCTACATGACGGAGCACCCCGTTCCGGTAGTCGGGCGCTTCCGAGACCAGTTCCTCCGGCTGCCCGCGCCGCTGCTGTCCCTTGTGCTCAAGAAGCAGCTGAAGTTCTTCCCGCTGGCCTCTCAATCGGGGGCTCTCGTCTCGCGCTTCATCGGCGTGCGCGACGGCGTCTCGGAAGGCCAGGAGCTCGTGCGCGAAGGCTACGAGCGGGTCCTCGCGGCGCGCTGCGACGACGCCGTCTTCTTCTTCGAGCGCGACCTCTCGGCCACCCTGGAGAGCCGGCGGCCGCTGCTGGAGCGCGTGACCTACCAGAAGGCGCTCGGCTCGATGGAGGACAAGACGCGGCGCGTCGAGGCGCTCTGCGGCAAGCTCTGCGATCGGATGCCCGCCGACTACGGGATCCGGCGCGAGAACGTGGATCGCATCGCGAAGCTGTGCTACGCGGACCTCGTGACAGACGTGGTCAAGGAATTCCCCGAGCTGCAGGGCGTCATGGGCGGCGTCTATGCCCGCGTGGAAGGCGAGGATGAGAACGTCGCTCTGGGCCTTGAGCAATTCTACCAGCCGGTCGGCCCGAAGGCGGCCGCGCCGGCCACCGACGAGGGAGCCATCGTCTCGCTGGCGGGAAAGCTCGACTCGCTGGCCGGCTGCTTTATCGCGGGCCTGGCCCCCACCGGCAGCGCCGATCCCTACGCGCTGCGCCGTCAGGCGCTGGGCGCGATCCGCATCCTGCTCGAGCGGCAGCTGCCGCTCGCCCTCGACGAGGCCGCGGCGGACGCGCTTTCCGGCTACTCGCTGCCCTTCGACCGCGAGAAGATCGAGCGCGAGTTGCGCGACTTTCTCTGGGGCCGCGCCCAATCGTTCTTCGAGGACAAGGGTTTCAAGATCGACGAGATCCGCGCGGTGCGCCGCGGGGCTCTGGCGAGCCTTCGCCGCGCTTATCTGCGGCTGTGCGCCCTGCAGGCCGTGCGCAAGCACGCCGACTTCGAGCCGCTCGCGGCGGCGTTCAAGCGGGCGTCCAACATCGTGCGCCAGGCGGGCGGCGCGGCGGGCGCCGGCGCCGTCGAGCGCGCGGGCTTGCGCGAGCAGGCCGAGGTGGCGCTCTTCGACGCCGTCTCGCGGCTGGAGGGCGAGGTGGGCGAGAAGCTCGGCCAGGACGGCTACGAGGAAGGGCTGCGGACGCTAGTCGGCATCAAGCCCGACCTCGACCGTTTCTTCGACCAGGTGATGGTCATGGCCGAGGACCCGGCGCTGCGGCGTCAGCGGCTGGCGCTGCTCAACCGCCTGGTGCGCCTCTTCGACGCCATCGCCGATCTTTCCGAGATCCAGGGCCCGGCGTCGAGCTAGCCCGCGCGGCTAGAGGTGGTCGAGGCAGCTCTGGCGCGCGGCGTCGCGGGAGTAGCCCCACCACGCGAAGGGATGACAGTCTGCGTCCCGGCTGAGCGTGTTGACGAGCCCCCAGAAGCCGTCGGCGTTGAAATTCGCGGCGGGAAAGAGCATCGCCTCCGAGCCGTCCTCGAGCTCGACTTCGTCGTTCCACCAGAGCTTGTCCCAGGCCGGATGGGGATGCTCTCGCGTGGGCGGGTCGTCGAAAAGCTCCGTGAGCTTGTCCGGGGCGACGGGGCCCTTGCTCGAGAAGACGATGAACCAGCGCCGGGGGTGCGCGTAGCTCTGCCGGGAGAAGACGCTCGCCCCCCCCTTGCGCTGGCCGTTGACGAAGAGCCTCCAGGCGGGCGTCCGCTTCACCAGATAGAGGTCCTCGCCGCTTTTCGACCTCGCCGCCGGGCGCTGAGCGGGGCGGCCTGAGATCAGGCCCAGGGGCGCGTCGTACTGGAAGCGGATGCCGTCGGCGAAGGCGGGGATCGAGTCGGGCGGGCCGGCGGCCGGAACGTCGACCTTCGCCTCCGGGGCCGAGGACTCGAGCTGGGAGAGCGCGCCCGCGCGGTCGTCGGCCCGGGCCGCGGCCGCCACGAAGAGGAACACCACTCCCAGGCGCAGTCTCATCGCTCTTAGACCAGGATAGGGCCGCAACCCCGGCGTGTCAAGCGCCTGGTTTGCGGCCGGGCCCTAGCGGTAGGAGCCTCGGGCGATGGGCATCCGGCGCCCGACGCCGAAGGCCTTGTCCGAGATTTTGAGGCTTGGCGGCGCTTGGCGGCGCTTGTACTCGGCGCGGTCGATGCGGCTGAGGATGTCCTCGACGAGGGCCCGCTTGTGGCCCCGGCGCACGATCTCTTCGACGCCGCTGCGCCGCTCGATGTAGGCCGTCAGGATGTCGTCGAGCACGTCGTACTCCGGCAGGTCGTCTTGATCCCGCTGATCGGGCGCCAGCTCCGCCGAGGGCGGTTTCTCGATCGAGCTGCGGGGGATCACCTCGCGCTCGCGGTTGAACCAATGGGCAAGCTCGTAGACGGTGCGCTTCGGGGCGTCGGCGAGGACGGCCAGGCCGCCCGACATGTCCCCGTAGAGAGTGCAGTAGCCGACCGAAAGCTCGGACTTGTTGCCCGTGGACAAGACCAAGCCGCCCTCCTTATTGGCCAGGGCCATCAGCAGATTGCCGCGCGCGCGCGACTGGAGGTTCTGCTCGGCCACGCCGGCGGGGCGGCCGGCGAAGGCCTTCTTGAGCGCGCAGAGATAGGAGCGGAAGATCGGGCCGATCGGGAGGCTTACGAGACGCAGGCCCAGGTTCGCGGCCAGCGCCCGCGCGTCCTCGACGCTGCCTTTCGAGGAATAAGGAGAGGGCATCGAGACCCCGGTGACGTGCGGCGCTCCAAGCGCGCGCTCGGCCAAGGCGGCTGTCACCGCCGAGTCGATGCCTCCGGAAAGCCCTATGAAGACGCGCTCGAAGCCGCACTTCGCCACGTAATCCCGTATGCCCAGGGTCAGGGCCGCGGCGATCTCTCCGACGTCGTCGCGCGCGGGCGCGGCCACGGGGGACGCGGCATCGGTGTCCACGAGCAGGACATCCTCGCCGAAGGCCAGACCCTGTCCGATGAGCCGTCCCCGGCCGTCGAAGGCGAGGCTGTTGCCGTCGAAGATCATCTCGTCGTTGCCGCCCGTCAGATTGCAGTAGAGCATCGGCTTTTTGAGGCGCCGGGCATGGCCGCCGTAGAGCCGGCGGCGCAGCAGGGTCTTGCCGCGCACGAAGGGCGAAGACGAAAGATTGAGCAGCAGCTCGGCGCCGGCCTTCGCCTGCTCGTAGACGGGATCGACGCCGTAGAGACGGGGCGAGCCGAAGAATTCCGGCGCCCAGGCGTCCTCGCAGATGGTCACGCCGAGACGGCGGCCGAGGAACCGGATCGGCGCGTTGGCGCGCGCCGGCTCGAAATAGCGCGCCTCGTCGAACACGTCGTAGGTGGGAAGCAGGGACTTGTGCCGCACCGCCGCGACGCGGCCTCGGTGCAGCAGCGCCGCCGCGTTGTGGATGGGCTTGCCGATGCGCTGCTCGTTGGGGGCGACGAATCCGACCAGCAGACCCATCGCGCCGGCGCCCTTGGCCAGCGCCCGCAGCGCCTCCGCGTTGGCGCGGACGAAGCCCGGCTCTTCCCACAGGTCCAGCGCGGGGTAGCCGCCAAGGCACTGTTCAGGGAAGACGCACAACTGCGCGCCCAGGCCCTCGGCGCGGTGGGCGAAGTCCCTGATCTTGGCGAGATTGCCGGGTACGTCGCCGACGCGGGTGTTGATCTGAGCCAGCGCTATCTTCACGGCTTGCGCCGTTCGCAGAGCCTGGAGAACACTTCCCCCGCGCCCATGAACGTTTCGTCGATGCTGGCCTGGATAGCCTGCTGAGCCTGCGCTCCGGAGGTCGCGGCCGCCGCGGCGATGCCTTCCATGGCCCAGGTCATCAAGTCGGCCGGATCGAGCGGGACCTCGTTGGCGATCTCGTGCATGAGCTTGAGCAGAGCGACGGCGGGCTGTGCGAGGTCCTTATTGAGGAGGAGCAGGCCGTCGATGATCCCCCGGCAGACCGCGGCCACCGTCAGGCGCGGATCCTGGCGCTCCTTGGTGCTCAAGACGGCGGCGACGATGATCTTGCGGGCGATCTCGGCGCTGGCCGCCGGCGTGTTCTCGACGGGGCCCAAGCGGCTGACGATGATCTCGCGGGAGAGCTTCTCGAAGTCGTACTCGGCCATCTCAGTCCCGGGATTATACCTAAATCCCCTCCTGGCGGCTGTCCGCGTTGTCTGCTACACTGCGGCCAAGGTGACCGGCCGCGGTTGGACCGCCTTCCTGGCTCTGGGCGCGTCGCTTTCGGGTTGCGCGTGGGGCCCGCGCCCCGCGCGGCCGATCGACGTTTCCGCCGGCGTGATCGCGGCCCGCGTGGTGTTCAAGGGACAGTCCCTGCCTAATTTCCTGCGCCATCCGGCGCAAGAGGTCTACTACGCGCGCGTGCTTCCTTCGGGGGATCTCGATCTGGACCACCCGCTGCGCTCGAACTATCACCGGGGCGGCTACGTCTACTGGCTCAACGCGCCAGCCGGGCGCTACGCTCCGATCGCCGCGGCCTACAGCGTGCTCGGCCTGCGCTATCTGGCGCGGTTGGACAAGGAGGTCCGCCGCGACATGGTCGTGGACTTGCGTCCGGGCGCCTTCGCGTTCGCAGGCGACACCCTCGTGCGCACGGATTGGACCGGCATGGGAGACGCCCTGCTTCACCTGGCGCGCCACATCCAGGGCTGCCTGCCGCTGCTGGGCCGGCCCACGGTCGATATCGACGGGGCCTCGCATCTGACGGATCGCTCGGCCGAGGCGGAAGGCCGCGTCCTGCGCAGGGCGGCTGCGGCGCTGGGCGCCAGAGGCTGGGACGACGCCGTGCGCGCCCGCTACGATGAACTCGGCCCTCCCCCGCCGACGCTCTACTCCGGCTGGGGCTGGCGCCGCCGGCCGATGCCTCGTTTGCGGACGGATCGCTTCTCCTACATCGACACGCTGGGCTGGAAGCCGGGACGGGGCTTGGGCGCAGCGTGGTATTGGCGCCAGCCGCGGGACCGGGCCCAGATCGCCGTGATCTTCTTTTCGACGGCGGACGCCGGCTTTCGGCCCGCCTCGGATTACCTCGACGCGATGCGCGCCGCGGGCAGCGGCGGCGACGACCATATGCTCTTCGACCTCACCGTCTCCAGCCGCGCGGCCATGGCCGTGCGCTACACCAGCCGCCTCTATCCCAAGCAGGATCTGCCCGGAGGCCGGGCGCGAGTGATCAAGACGGAGACGATCCTCGTGCCCGACCCGGAGGGTTACTACGTGGTGCGCTTGCGCGCGCCCGCGGCGTATTTTTCGCGCTACCTTCCGGCCTTCGCCCGCTTCGTGCGCTACCTCGTCCTGGAGAAGCGCCCGTCCCCGGAGGCTAAGTCGTGACGGGCGGCGCGCGCTTCCTGACCGATCTCGAGGTCGTCCTGCGCGACCAGCGCGGGGTGGTCATCGACGAGCGGGCGCAAGCCCGCGAGATCAGCGCGTCGGGCTTTCGCGTCAAAAGCCAGCAGCCGCTCTGCGCCGGGATGCGCCTGACCTTCACCATGGAGATCGGTCCCGGAGAGATCGTGCGCGGAGCGGCCAAGCTCGCCTGGGCCGAGAAGGACGAATGGGGCTGGCATACGGCGCAGGCGCGCATCGTCAAGATGTCCTGGGCCGACAAGCGCAAGCTTCGCGTCCAGACCCACAGGCCGGGCTACGACTTTCCGGGACTCGCCCGCAAGGCGCTCCTGGCGCTCTTCTGGCTGGTCGTCGTGGCGGGCGCCCAGAATGTGATGTTCAAGCAGCCCGCCGTGCGGCAGGCGATCTTCGACAGCCTCCCGGCCCTGGGCGCCGGCCTGGTGCTGGCCGCCGGCCTTTGGCTGCTGCTGGGCTAAAAGCCCTCGCGGCAGCGCACGTCCATGGAGTCGGCGAGGAAGGGCTGCGGGCCCTGCGGCCGCAGCACGAAGCCCCAGCGCTCGTCGCCCCACATCGGCGTGCTCTTGGTGAAGGCGAGCAGGAACGGGCTTCCGCGTCCGCTCGGGTCGTAGGCCACGAACTCGAGAAGATCGGTCTCGGCCATCAGCTCGCGGC
The DNA here is from genome assembly GCA_027452025.1 of Elusimicrobiota bacterium. GTDB lineage: Bacteria > Elusimicrobiota > Elusimicrobia > UBA1565 > UBA9628 > DAIDHI01. The sequence goes on from DAIDHI010000006.1 coordinate 20,290, forward strand.
GCATCGGCGCGCAGGGCCCGAGCAGGCGGCCTCCGGAGGCGAGCCTGAGGCAGCGCCGGGTGCTGGCCGAGACCTGCGTCTCCTCGACCAGCGCCCACGCGTCCTTGACGCCGGCCATGGGGACGGGAGCGGCGAAGTCGATCTTGACCTGGATGTCCTCGGGCTTTGGCGACTGCCGTACCGTTTGGGCCGCCGCGTCATCGGGGCGTAGCGGAAAACTCCCCGCCTGGAGGTCGCGCATCGCCGCTTCCTTAATCGGGCCCTCCAAGGATTTATAGGTCGCATCGGAGACGCGATTGGCCAGGGCGCGGTAGCGGGCGCGGGAGTCCTTGAGGACGAAGCGCGCGGGCACCCGAAGGGCGATGATCGGACGCCCGACGACGCGCCGCGGACCGCGCAAAAGGGCGGCGCGCAGCTTGACCGGCCGCCGGTCGCGGCAGGCTCCGCCCCAGGTGCCCGAGGCGCGCGCCACCGTGAAGACCTGGGCGCCGCGGCTGCCGATGACCAGCAAGCGAGCGCCCAGCGCCAGCGGGTTGGGGCGGCGGGGCGCTTTGTCGAAAATAGCCCATTGGCCGGCCGTTTCATACACGGGGTAGACGCCCCGCCGGCCGTAGGCGCGCGTCTGGGCGTGGGCGGGCGCCGCGAGGACCAGGGCGGCGGCGAAAAACAGCCTGCGCATGGGCGAAAGGATATCAAAAAGACTTGCGCTTGTAACAAGCCGCGCTTATCCTGATTCCGTGGATTCCATCGAGTTCCGCGCTTGGCGCGAGGACTTCCGGCGCGAGGTGGACCTGGTGCTGTCCCAGATGCGCCAGCGGCCCTCCGAGGCGGGAGCGCCGCTGCTCGTTTCATCGGAACTCGCGCAGGCGCTGGCGGCGGAGCGCCAACGCTGCCGGCGACTGGAAGAGGAGTTGGACTCGGCGCGGCGGCAGGCCGCCGGCGACCGGGCGCTCGCCGAGAGGGAAGCGGCCCGTCGCAAGCGCCTGCGCGAGGCGGCCGGGCGTCTGGCCTGGGCGGCGCGCTCGCTGGAAACGGAGCTGTCGCGCGCGCGCGCGCGAGCGCGCGAGCTGTCCAGTCAGGCCTCTTGCGCGTCGCAGGGCATGGAGGCGGCGGGCTTGTCGCAGGCGCGGGCCCAGGAAAGCGCGCGCGAGCAGCGGCAGGGGACGCAGCGCTTCGCCGCCGAGGCCCAGCGTTGGCGCGAGAAGGCGGCGGAGCTCGAGACCCGCCTGCAAGCCGCGCGCGCGCAGCTGGCTTCGACGCGCGACGGCGCCCGCGCGGCGGCCGACGTCCTGGCGCAGGAGGCGGCCGGCCGGGAGCAGCGAATCCTCAGGCTGTCGGCGCAGCTCGAGGAGGCCAAACGCGGCGCCTCCGAGCTGCGCGGCGACCTGCAAATCGAGACCAGGCGGCTCCGGGCCGAGCTTGAGCGCGCCGCGGGACAGGCGTCCGCTGAGAAGGCGCGCTGGGAGGAGACGGCCTTCGAACGGGACCGGCTGCGGCGCGAATGGGAGCTCGAGGTGGCGGAAAGACAGGCCGTGGAGGCGCGGCTGCGGGAAGCGCTGGCCAGGGCGCGGGCGGCCGAGGAGCAGGCTCGCGAGGCCGGCCGCGAGGCGGAGCTTGCCCGCGGGCAGGCCCGCCTGGCCGCGCAGGCCGCCGCGAAAGCTCGGCAAGACCGAGAAGAGCTGGCGCTCCAGGCCGAGGAGGAGCGGCGCCTGCTGCGCCTGCGCTCCGAGGAGGAGTTGGCGGCGGCCGAGGAGCGCGAGCGCCAGGCCTATCGGGCCGTTGAATCGCTGCGCGAGAAGCTCGAGGCCGAGGCTCAGATGCAGCGCCTGAAGGCCGCTCTCAAGGCCAAGCTCTCCCAGGAGCGCGCCAGGATGGCCGAGGCCGCGGCCCGCGCCCAAGCCGCGCGGGCCGAGGAGCTCGTGGTCGCCCCGAAGCCCCCGGCTCCGGCGCCGGCTCCGGTTCCCGCGCCCGCCCCGGGCTTATGGGCGCGGGCGTTGGCCGCCCTCAGACGACGCCCTCAGTAGAGCGTGCCCGTCGTCAAGGCCACAGGCACGGGGGGCCGGGCCGCCTTCGATGGACGCCGCACGTCGGTCACGCGCGAATGGTAGAAGAGCAGCACCTTGCGGACGTACGTCCGCGTTTGCGGGTAGAATCCGCTGCGCGTGAAAAGAAAGCGCGGCCCCGCGTTGTAGGCCGCGATGATGCGCTCTTGGAGCCAAAGCGGAGCGTCGCGAAAATCGACGCCCTTGAGCTTGAAGCGCTTGCGCGCCGCGTCCATGAGGTTTGCGATGTAGGCCGCCCCTGCCGCGATGTTGTACTCCGGCACGCTCAGCAGGCCCGGCGCGATGCCGAACTCCCGCGCCGTGGCCGGCATCAGCTGCATGAGGCCGCGCGCGCCGCGCGGCGAGACGGCGCCGATGAAGAACTCGGACTCGGCGGCGATGATCGCCTTGAGCAGGCGTTCGTCGACGTGATAGGCGGAGGCGTATTTCAAGATGAGCTCGTCGTACTGGTCGGTGACCTCGGGATGGGCGATGAGCACTTCGAAGGTTCGGCGGTAGGCCGGCGTGACGACGGGATTGGGCACGATGAGGCGTTGGCGGCGCCAGAGCGCGCCGGGAGCCAGCGCGGCGGCGGGCGCGGCCGGCGGCAGGGGCGCCGCGGTCGCCTCCTCGGGCAGCAGCAGCCGTCCGGGCGCCGCGCGCGCGTCATCGAAGAGCCGGCTCAGACCCGCGAAATCGAAGCCGGCCGCACGGGCGGGCAGCTGCTTTTGGGCCGAGCGCTCGCGGGCCAGGACGGGCCCGGCTAGAAGCAGCAGCGCCAGCGCCGTCGGAACTCGGCGGCTCATCGCGCAAGTATAGGACGGCGCCGAGGCCGCCGCCAGGGCCCTCGGGCCCAGCCCGCCTGGGTCCGGCCGCCGCCGAAGAGATTTGGCGCAAACGCCGGGAAAATTTGTTACAATAGCCGAGTTGCGGCTGATGGCCGCCTCGTCCGTATACTAAAAGCAGAGAGGTTCCAAGGAAAAAGCACCGCATGATCAACGTGTCCATGAAGGCTATGCTCGAGGCCGGCGTCCACTTCGGCCATCAGACCCGGCGTTGGAACCCGAAGATGGGCAAGTTCATCTTCGGCGAGCGCAACAGCATCCACATCATCGATCTGCAAAAGACGGTCAAGGAGATCAAGAAGGTCTACGGCTACGTCAGGGACGAGGCCGCTCTCGGAAAGACCTTCCTGTTCGTCGGCACCAAGAAGCAGGCCCAGGACATCCTCAAGACCGAGGCCGAGCGCTGCGGCGCCGCTTACGTCTCCGACAAGTGGCTGGGCGGCACGCTGACCAACTTCGCCACGCTGCGCAAGTCGGTCAAGCGCCTCGAGGAGCTCGAGAAGTGGCAGGCCGACGGCATCCTGAGCGTCCTTCCTAAGAAAGAGGTCTCCCGCCTCTCGAAGGAGATGAACCGGCTCAAGAAGACGCTGACCGGCATCCGCAAGCTCGACAAGCTGCCCGACGTCATGTTCGTCATCGACCCCGTCGAGGAGGACCTCGCCGTCGCCGAGGCCCGCCGGCTCAAGATCCCGATCGTGGCCGTCTGCGACACCGATTGCGATCCGGACCTCATCGATCACCCGATCCCGGGCAACGACGACGCCGCTCGTTCGATCAAGCTGTTCTGCGGCATCATCGCCGACGCCGTCGCCGAGGGCAAGGCCGCCTTCGAAGCCGCCAAGAACCAGGCCACCGTCGCCGAAGCCGAGCAGCAGATGCTGCAGCAGGGCGAGGGCGAGGGCGAGACCGTCGACATGGCGGCCGCGGCCGAGGGCGGCGAGGCCGCCCCCGCCGAGGGGGCCGAGGCATGAGCACCACCGTCGATCTCAACAAGCTCGTCGTCGAGCTGCGCGCCAAGACCGGCGCGGGCATGATGGACTGCAAGAAGGCCCTGACCGAGGCCAGCGGCGACTTCGAGGCCGCGCTCACCATCCTGCGCAAGAAGGGCCTCTCCGACGCAGCCAAGAAGTCCGGGCGGGTCACCAAGGAAGGCGTGGTCTCCGTCTCCGTGCAGGGCGCCAGCGCCGCCATCGTCGAGCTCAACTCCGAGACCGATTTCGTGGCCCGCAATCCCGAGTTCATCAGGCTCGCCGACACTCTGGCCGAGAAATACGCCAAGGGCGAGCTCAAGACCGTCGACGACGCCAAGGACCTCGTCCTGCCCGTCTTCCAGAAGCTCGGCGAGAACATGGGCCTGCGCCGTTTCGAACGCTACACCTTCCAGGGCCAGGGCGGCCTCTTCGGCTACGCGCACAAAACCGATCCGAGCACGGGAGCCAAGCAAGGAGCCATCATCGAGCTCTCCGGGTCGGGCATCACGCCTGAGCTCGCCAAGGAGCTGCTGCTGCAGATCGTCGCGGCCAAGCCCAAATACATCAAGCGCGAGGAAGTGCCGGCCGCCGAGATCGAGAAGGAGAAGGAGATCTATCGGGACATGCTTCTCAAGGAAGGAAAGCCCGAGGCCTCCATCCCCAAGATCATCGAAGGCAAGATCAACAAGTTGTTTTACCAGCAGTTGTGCCTGCTGGAACAGCCCAGCGTGCGCGATAACAAGACCCCGATCTCCGAGATCCTGAAGAAGGCGGGGACGGGCGTTTGCGTCGCGCGCTTCGCGCGCTACCAGCTCGGCGAGTAGGACGGCGGCCGCGCGGCCGCCGGGTCCCGGCCGAGTCCCCCAAGGCCCGAAGGAGTGCGCGTTTGCCAAAGTATTCGCGGGTCCTTCTGAAGCTTTCGGGCGAGTCGCTGTGCGACTCGGAGCAGGGCCACGGCATCAGCGCCCACGCGCTGTCCAACATCGTCGGCGAGATCAAGCTGGCCCACGATAAGGGCGTGCAGTTGGGCGTGGTCGTGGGCGGCGGCAACATCTGGCGCGGCGCTCAAGACCGCGGCGAGGCGATCGGCCGCGTCACGGCCGACTACATGGGCATGCTCGCCACGATCATCAACGCCCTGGCTCTCCAGGACGCGCTCGAGCACCTGGGAGTGCCCACCCGCGTGCAGACCGCCATCGAGATCCAGAAGCTCGCCGAACCCTACATCCGCCGGCGCGCGATGCGGCACCTCGAAAAGGGCCGCGTCGTGATCTTCGCCGGCGGCACGGGCAACCCCTACTTCACTACGGACACGGCCGCGGCGCTGCGGGCCGTCGAGATCGAGGCCGAGGCCATGCTCAAGGCCACGCAGGTCGACGGGGTCTACACCGACGATCCGCGCAAGAATCTCAAGGCCAGGAAGCTGGAGAAAGTCACCTTCATGGACTCGATCCGCGACCGCCTCAAGGTGATGGACGCCACAGCCTTGACCTTGTGCATGGAAAACAGCCTGCCCGTCGTCGTATTCGATCTGCACGTCAAGGGCAACATCGCCCGGGCCGTCAGCGGCCAGAAAGTCGGAACCCTCATCACGGAGTGATCGCTATGCCAGTCACGGAGTCCGTCAACGCCGTCGTCTCGAAGATGGAGCAAAACATGAAGGAGCGGATGGCTAAGCTCGCCAAGGAGTTCTCCATCCTGCGCACCGGCCGCGCCAACCCGGTCATCCTCGAATCGATCAAGGTGGAGTACTACGGGCAGCAGGTCCCGCTCAAACAGGTGGCCGCCGTCTCCGTCCCCGAGGCCCGCGTGCTCGAGATCCGGCCCTGGGATCCCACCGCTCTGCCGGAGATCGAGAAGGCGCTGCAGAAAAACGACGTCGGCGCCCCCCCTCAGAGCGACGGCAAGATGATCCGCATCAACCTCCCCATGATGACGGAAGAGCGGCGCAAGGACATGGTCAAGGTGGTCAAGAAGATCGGCGAGGAATACCGCGTGGCCGTGCGCAACGAGCGCCACGACGCTCTCGACAAGATCAAGAAGGCGGAGAAGGCCAAGGAGATCACCCAGGACGACGTGAAGGGCCTCGAGGGCCGCATTCAAAAAGTGACCGACCTTTTCGTCAAGCAAGTCGACGACCAGGTCGCCGCCAAAGAGAAGGAGATCACGACGGTTTGAGCCCCGTCGAGGGCCTCGATCCCCAGAGGATCCCGCGGCACGTCGCCGTCATCATGGACGGCAACGGCCGCTGGGCCAAAAGCCGCGGCCTGCCCCGCCTGGCCGGGCACCGCGCCGGCGTCGAGTCGGTGCGAGAGGCCGTCCGGGTCTGCGGCGAGTTGGGCGTGCAGGCGCTGACGCTCTACTCCTTCTCGACCGAGAATTGGCTGCGGCCCAAGGAGGAAGTCGGGGAGCTCATGAAGCTGCTGTCTTGGGCCCTTTCCAAGGAGACGCTCGAGCTCGACAAGAACAATGTTCGGCTGCGCGCCGTCGGCCGGCTCGAGGCCTTGCCCGAGGCCGTGCGCCGGCAGCTCCAGGAATCGATCGCGAAGCTCGCCAAGAACACCGGCCTCATCCTCAACCTCGCGCTCAATTACGGCGGGCGCCAGGAGATCGTGGACGCCGTCAATAAGGCCATCTCGGAAGGGGTCGAGACGTTTTCGGAACGGGACATCGACACCCACCTCTACACCGCCGGCCTGCCCGATCCCGACTTGCTTATCCGGACTTCGGGAGAGATGCGCGTGTCCAACTTCCTTCTTTGGCAGATCGCCTACACCGAGCTCTACGTCACCCCGACCTTCTGGCCGGACTTCCGCCGGCCCCAGCTCGTCGAGGCCATCGCCGACTTCCAAAAGCGCAGCCGGCGTTTCGGCGGGCTGTAGGCCGCACTGGCGCGGGCGGAATCCAAAAAAGCTAAAATACCGGCTAATGCTTTTGCCCCGCATCCTGACCGCGATCATCGGGATTCCCTTGCTGCTCTTCCTCATCCACTGGGGCGGCTATTCCTTCGCCGCCTTCATCGTGGCGATCGCGGCCCTATCCCTATATGAATACGGAACGATCCTCGCGATCGGGGGCAAGCCGAGCCAGCGCGTCCTGGCCGTGGTCGCCGGCGCCGCCTTGGCGGCCGCCCAGGCCCTGAAGTTCCCCATCGGGGCGGCCGTCGCCGCCGTCCTGGCGGCCGTGCTGCTGCGGGAGATGTTCAGCCGCCAGCACTCCCTGGAGCGAATCGCCTACACCCTCGTCGGGGTACTCGCTCTCGGCTGGATGCCGGCGCATCTGGCGTCGCTGCGGGACATGCGGCCATGGGGCGAGCGCTTGACGCTGATGCTCTTCGTGTCGATATGGGTCATGGATATCGCCGCCTACGCGGCGGGCCGCGCCCTCGGCCGCCGTCCATTGGCCAGTCAACTCTCCCCCAAGAAGACCTGGGAAGGGGCGATCGCCGGCTTTGCCGCGGCCTCGGCCAGCGTCTTCGCCTTCCGGGCCTTGTCGCCGGGCATGCTGTCCTTGCCGATGGCCGCAGTCCTCGCCGCCTCCATCGGGGTCTGCGGCCAGCTCTCGGATCTGGCGGAGTCGCTGATCAAGCGCGCCGTGGGGGTCAAGGACTCGAGCGCGATGCTGCCGGGCCACGGCGGCGTCATGGACCGCTTCGATTCCTTCATCCTGGCCGCGCCCATCGTCTACTATTGCCTGGTCCTCCTATGAAACGAATCGCCATCCTCGGCTCGACGGGCTCGATCGGCGTCAACGCCCTCAACGTCGCGCGCGAGATGCCGGAACACTTTCAGGTCGTCGGCCTCGCCGCCCATTCCGACCTCGACGGCCTGGCGCGGCAGGCGCACGACTTTAGCCCAAAGCTGGTCTCTCTCTTCGACGCCGAGGCCGCCGCGCGCCTGAAGACGCGGGTCAACGGCGGCGCGCGCCATTTGGCTCCCGGAGTCGAAGGACTCGTCGAGATGGCCTCGCACCCGGACGTCGACGTCGTGCTCACCAGCCTCGTCGGCGGCGTGGGCTTCGCGCCGCTTTTGGCGGCGCTGCGCGCGGGCAAGACGGTCGCCCTGGCCAACAAGGAGCCCATGGTCATGGCCGGAGCGCAGTTCATGCGCGAGGCGCAGCGGTGGGAGGCGCGGATCATTCCGGTCGACTCCGAACCTTCGGCGATCTTCCAGTGCGTGCAGGGCCATCGCCCCGGCAAGGCCGCGGGCGACCTTTCGGCGTTCATCAAGCGCGTGTTTTTGACCGCCTCCGGCGGAGCCTTCTACAGGCACAAGGGCTCCCTCGAAAAGGTGACGGTGGCGCAGGCCCTGAAGCACCCGACTTGGAGCATGGGGCGCAAGATCACCATCGATTGCGCCACCCTCATGAACAAGGGCTTCGAGGCCATCGAGATCATGAACCTCTTCAGCCTCAAGCGCGAGCAGGTGGAGATCGTGATTCACCCGCAATCGGTCATCCACTCGGGCGTCGAGTTCTCCGACGGCTCGGTCCTCGCGCAGATGTCCCCCCCCGATATGAGGCTGCCGATCCAGTACGCGATGACCTATCCCGAGCGCACCATCCGAGTCATCGAGCCGCTGGATCTTTTCAAGGTGGGCGAGCTGACGTTTCGCCGCCCCGATTTTCGCCGCTTCCCCTGCCTGGCCCTGGCGACGGCGGCGGCCAAGACCGGCGGCGGGATGCCGGCGGTGCTCAACGCCTCCGACGAGGTCGCCGTGGAGCGCTTCGTCGCGGGCCGCATCCGTTTCACCGACATCGCGCGCGTCGTCGAAAGGACGATGAAGGCCTACAAGCCGTCCGGGGGCCTGCCGACGTTCGGCGAAGTCGTGGAGATCGACCAGTGGGCCCGCCGCAAGGCCGAGGAAGTCTGCGAGGAGCTGTCCTAAAATGATCCAACATCTCCAGTCCCTGGGCGCCGTCATACTGACTTTCGGGATGGTCATCTTCCTGCACGAGTCCGGGCATTTCTTCGTCTGCCGCTGGCTTGGCGTGCGCGTGGAGAAGTTCGCCTTCGGCTTCGGCCCCGAGCTCGTGGGATTTACGGGCCGCAGCGGCACGCGCTTCGCCGTCTGCGCGCTGCCTCTCGGCGGCTTCGTCAAGCCGGCGGGCGAGGAGATAGAGAGCAGCACCGGGCAGCCCGACGAGTACTTCGGCCAGTCCTGGAACCGGCGCCTGGCCATCGTGGCGGCGGGCCCGGTCATGAACTATCTCCTGGCCTTCGCCTTGTTTTCGGGAGTCGTGTATTTCAAGGGGATGCCCGAGGCCGGAACGCAAACCCGCATCGGCAATCTGATGGTCGGCTACCCCGCCGACGCGGCGGGCCTTCAGCTTGGAGACACCATCACGTCCGTCGACGGCAAGCCCGTCGCGACGTGGAACGAGCTCGCCGAGAGCATCCACAAGCGCCCCGACAAGCGCGTGGAGCTGACCGTCAAGCACGACGGGGCGATGCGGACCGTCGATCTCGTCACCAAGAAGGACGAGGCGACCGGCAACGGCGTCATCGGCATCATGCCCGAGCCGGTCTACCAGCCCGTCGGCATCGGCAGGGCCCTCAAGGAGGGCGCCGCGCAGTGCTACTCCTACACCGTCTTCAACGTCAAGGTCATCGCCGAGAAGATCGCCCATCACGAGCGTCCCGACCTCGCCGGGCCGGTCGGCATCGTGCAGATGGTCAGCCGGGCGGCTCACTCCGGCGCCGAGGACCTGGTCTTCCTCATCGGCGTCATTTCGGTGGCGATCGGCTTCTTCAACATCCTGCCCGTGCCTCTTCTCGACGGCGGCCACGCGGCGATGTTCATTTGGGAAGGCCTGTCGGGGCGCAAGCTGACCAAGGAGGCCGTGGCCACGGCCAACGGCATCGGCATCGCCTTGCTCGTTTCCCTTCTCGTCTTCGCCACGTATAACGACGTTCTCCGCATCCGCACCGAGCACGAGCTGCACGAGAAGGCGGCCGCGCAGCAGCAGGAGCATCGCCCATGAAGCCGGCTCAGGCCCAGCGTCAGCAGCCGGCGACGGCGCGCGACGGGCTGACGCCCCGCGCCCAGGATTACGCGCAGTGGTACCTAGACGTCATCCGCCGAGGAGAGCTCGCGGAGCACTCGGTGGTGCGCGGCTGCATGGTCATCAGGCCCCACGGCTACGCCATCTGGGAGCGCATGCAGCGGGAGCTCGACGACCGCTTCAAGGCCACGGGCCACGTCAACGCCTACTTCCCGCTGTTCATCCCTCTCTCCTACCTCGCCAAGGAAGAGCAGCACGCGGCGGGCTTCGCCAAGGAGTGCGCCGTGGTCACGCACCACCGGCTCAAGTCCAAGGACGGGAAGGTGGTCGTCGATCCGGAGTCGGAGCTGGAGGAGCCGCTGATCGTGCGGCCGACGAGCGAGACGGTCATCTGGGCGCAGTACAAGAATTGGATCCAGAGCTACCGCGACCTTCCGCTGCTCATCAACCAGTGGGCCAATGTCGTGCGCTGGGAGATGCGCACGCGCCTGTTTTTGAGAACGGCCGAGTTCCTTTGGCAGGAAGGCCACACCGCCCACGCGACGGAAGCCGAAGCCTTGGAAGAAACGAGGCGGATGCTCGAGGTCTACGCCGACTTCTCCGAGAACGTCATGGCCGTGCCGGTGATCAAGGGCCGCAAGACCCCCGGAGAGCGCTTCGCCGGCGCCGTCGACACGCAATGCATCGAGGGCATGATGCAGGACGGCAAAGCCCTGCAGATGGGCACCAGCCACTATCTCGGGCAGAACTTTTCCAAGAGCGCGGACGTGAAGTTCCTCAACAAGGAAGGCAAGCTCGAGTACGTCTACGCCACCAGCTGGGGCGTGAGCACCCGCCTCGTCGGCGCGCTCATCATGACGCATTCCGACGACAGCGGCCTGGTCCTGCCGCCCAGGCTTGCGCCGGTCCAGGTCGTGATCGTGCCGATCCACAAGACCGAGGAAGAGCGCGCCAAGACCGTGGAAGAGGGCCGGCGCGTGGCCGAGGAGCTCAAGGCCAAGGGCATCTCGGTGCGCCTCGACGACCGGGAGGGGATCATGCCCGGCGCGAAATACTACGAGTGGGAGGCCAAAGGGGTTCCGTTGCGCGTAGAGGTCGGCCCCAAGGACCTCGAGAAAGGCTCGCTGTGCCTAGTCCGCCGTTTCGTAGCTGAGAAGCCGGGCGAGACGCCCGAGGAGGCCCGCAAGCGGCGCAAGACGTTTTTGCCGCGCGCCGAAGCGCTGGCGGGGATCGCGCCCGCGCTTTCCTTGATGCAGTCGGAGCTTCTTGAGCGCGCCCGTGCCCTGCTCGCCTCGCGCACGCGCGTCATCGACAGCCTCGAGGACTTCGAGCGCTTCTTCAAGGACGAGGGCGGAGGCTTCGCTTGGGTGCACTGGGCCGGCGGCGCGGCGGAGGAAGACGAGATGTCCAAGCGCTTCGAAACGACCGTGCGCTGCATCCCCTTCCCCGACCAGATTCCCGAGGCGGCCCGCGGCGCGGGAGCCTGCATCCTCACCGGCCGGCCGTCGACGCAGCGCGTGCTGATGGCCAAGGCCTACTAGGCCGTGAGCGAGCGGGCGCCGTCCGACGAGCTGCTGCGCACGATCCTCGCCCGCCTGCCCGACCTCGTCGTCAAGCTCGATCGCCGCGGGCGGGCGTCCTTCCTGAACCGCGACGCCAAGGCAATCCCCCCCCGGCAGGTCCACGGCGGCTGCGCCATCGACTTCGTCGATTCGGCATATCGCGGCGCCATGCGCCGCGCGCTGGCGCGGGTCTTCCGCAAGGGCCGCAGCGCCGAAGTCGAGGTCTTGGGAGTCGACGATTTCCGGGCGCAGCGCTGGTATCGAGTCCGCCTGGAGCCGGTCGTCTGGCGCCGAAAGGTCGAAGAGGCCATCGCCTATTTCGCCGATATCACGAGTCTCAAGAGCGCGCAAGAGGATCTGGCCCGCTCGCGCGAATCCTACCGGCTCCTATTCCACGCCAGTCCCATCCCGATGTGGCTGGTCGACCGAAAGACGCTGCGGTTCGTGGAGGTCAACGACGCCGCCCTGCGGCAGCTGGGCTACGCGCGTTCGGAGTTCTTGGGCAAGAGCGCCGGCGACATCCGCCCGCGCTCGGAGCTCCCGCGGCTGCGCCGGGCGGCGCGGAGCTGGGCGCGAGGGCTGCCCCCGCCCCGCGGCATCTGGACGTACCGGCGCAAGGACGGCAGCCTTTTCGAGGCGGAGGTCTCCACTCAGCGGATGACGATCGACGGCCGAGACTCGGTGCTCATCATCGCGCAGGACGTTACGGAGCGCCGGCGGGCCGAGAAGGTGCTGGCGGAATCCCGCGAGTCCTACCGGCTGATCTTCGAGGCCAATCCCAACCCCATGGTCGTCGCCGACCGCGCCACGTCCCGGTGGCTGGCCGTCAACGAGGCGGCGATCAGGCACTACGGCTACAGCCGGGAGCAATGGCTGAAAATGACGGCCGGCGACATCCATCCGCCGCAAGAGCGCGAGCGGCTCAAGCGCTACCGAATCGGCCGCGGCCTGGTCTCGCACGGCGTCTGGAAGCAGAGAAAGAAGGACGGGACGATCATCGACGTCGACATCACCACGAACTCGCTGCGATTCCAGGGACGCGACGCCATTATGGGGACGTTCCGGGACGTGACTTCCGAGCGCGCCGCCCTGGAGGCGTTCCGTCGGTCTCAGGAGTCCTATCGGCTCCTCTTCGACCGGCATCCCAACCCCATGATGGTCTGGGACCGCAAGACGTTTCGCTACATCGCCGTCAACGACGCCGCAGTGAGGCTTTACGGCTATTCCCGCGAGGAATGGCTGCGCAAGACGGTGTTCGATATCCGCCCCGCTTCCGAGCGCGCGCGCCTGCGCCGATATCTTCGCGCCTTGAGGCCCGGGCTGGCGGGCCACGGCGTCTGGAAGCACGTGACCAAGTCCGGAGCCGCCATCGAAGTGGATGTCTCGGGACAGCCGGTGCTCTTCCAGGGACGGGACGCTTTCCTGCAGTCGGTGCGCGATATCACGGCGCGCCGCCGGGCGGAAGAAGGGCTCCGGCAGGCTCAGGAGTTCGACCGCATCCGCTTCGAGGCCAGTCCCCTGCCGATGTGGGTGACGGACCGCGACACGCTGCGATTCGACGGCGTCAATGACGCCGCGCTTAAGTTGTTCGGCTACTCGCGCGATCAATTCCTCAATCTGAGGCTTCCGGACATCCGGCTGGCGACCGACATCCCCGGGATGCTGCGCCGCATCAAGGCGTTCCCGCCGGGGATCCACGCGCGCGGTGTGCAGAGGTTCCGGCGAAAGGACGGTGCCGTCATCGAGCTCGACCTCTTTCTCCACGCCATGGAGCTGCATGGCCGGTCCATCTTCCTCGCCATCGCCCGGGATGCGACGCGGGAGCGCCAGCTTCAAGCCCTCGAGCACCAGTTCTCCGAGATGTTCCAGTCCTCGCGCGACGGCCTGAACTTCGTCGACATGACCGGCCGCATCAAGCAGGTCAACGACGCCTTTTGCCGGCTTCTCGGCTACCGTCGCGAGGAGCTCGTCGGGAAGCGCACCTTTTTGACTCTGACGCCGCCGGAATTCCACAAGCTGAACATGGACGCGCAAAAAAGGCTGCTGGACACTGGGGAGCCGGTCGAATACGAGAAGGAATATTTCCGCAAGGACGGGACGCGCGTGCCCGTCTCGTTGCGCAGCTTCCTGCTACGCGACGCGGACGGCCAGCCGGTCGGCACGGCCGCGATCGTGCGCGACATCAGCGAGCGCAAGCGCCTCGAGCGCGAGATCCTGGAGATCGGCGCCCGCGAACAGAGCCGCATCGGCCGGGAGCTCCACGACAGCCTCGGCCAGTATCTGACGGGCATCAGCTTCCTGGCGAAGTCCCTCAAGGTGCGTCTGGCCGGACAAAGCGCGGCGGAGACCCGCGCCGCGGAGCGCATCGCGCAGGCGGCCAGCGACGCCGTCGAGCAGGTTAAGGCTTTGGCCGCGGGCCTAGTGCCCGCCGAGCTGCTTTCCAACGGCCTTCCCGCGGCTCTGCGCGCCTTGTGCGCCCAGGCCGAAAAGACCCTCGGCTTGGATTGCGCTTTGAGCTGCCCAAAGCCCGTGGCCGGAATGGAAGACGCTTCCCTGCTGCACCTCTATCGCATCGCCCAGGAAGCGGTCAATAACGCCGCCAAGCACGCCGACGCGCGCACCGTGCGCGTGCACCTGCGCGAGGCCGATGGGCGAGTGATCCTCCAGGTCGTCGATGACGGCAAGGGCATCCGCCGCGGCAAGCACCGGGGTCTGGGGCTCAAGATCATGGAGCATCGCGCCCGCATGCTCGGCGGGGCCTTCGAGGTCAAGCGCCGGCCGGGCGGCGGGACCGTCGTCGTCTGTAGCTCGCCCGTGGGCGGCGCGCCGGCTCGCTAGGGTCGCTGGACAGCTTTCACCCCGTTTGCTATCATAAGTTCGCCGGTCGGTGCGTTTGCGAAAAGTGGCGGTCGTCGCGCCACTTTTTTTATTGATTTTTTTCTATGGATTCCAAGCAATTAGAAGGCCTGATCAGCCCCCTCCTGGAGCAGGAGGGCGCCGAGCTCGTGGATCTCAGGTACGCCAAGGAGGGCCCGCGCTGGGTCTTGCGCGTCTTCATCGACAAGCCCCAGGGCGTGACTGTCGACGACTGCGCCTATTTTTCGGACCGCATCGGGGGCCTGCTGGACGCCAACTCAGCCATCGAGCGGTCCTACGTGCTCGAAGTCTCCTCTCCGGGCATGGATCGCGTGCTCAAAAAAGAGAAGGATTTCCTGCGCTTCGCCGGCCGGGCCGTCAAGCTGCGGCTCAAGGCTCCGGAGCAGGGGCAGCGCAATTTCCAAGGACGCCTCGTCGGGTTTCGCGACGGCAAAGTCGTCGTCGACCTGGGCGCGGGCGAGCGCGGGTTCGAGCCGGACCTCATAGAAGAGGCGCGGCTGGACTACGCGGCGGACATTTGACCACCGAGGGTGCCATGGCTAAATCCGAACTCATCCTGGCGTTGGAGCAGATCGAGCGGGAAAAGGGGATCAAGAAAGAGGAGATCCTGCACATGATCGAGGGAGCGGTCATCAGCTCCCTGCGCAAGCACGTAGGCAAGGACACGGTCATCGAGGCCGTCATCGACCCCGAGACCGCGGAGTTCCACGCCAACGTGGTCAAGAAAGTGGCCGACCCCGTGACCAATCCGGAGTTGGAGATTTCGCCGGCCGAGGCGCGGCGCTACAAGAAGGATGCCGTCGTCGGCGAGGACGTGAAGCTGCCGGCGCCGGCGGCCGATTTCGCGCGCATCGCCGCGCAGACGGCCAAGCAGGTGCTCACTCAAAAGGTGCGAGAGGTGGAGCGCGACAAGCTCTTCGACGAGTTCAAGCCCAAGGAAGGCGAGATCGTGTCCGGCTCGGTCCACCGGTTCATGGACCGCAACATCGTCGTCGACCTGGGCAAGACCGAGGCGATCCTCCCCATGCGCGAGCAGATCCGCAGGGAGCGCTACAACGTCGGCGGCCGCGTGCGCGCCGTGATCCTGCGGGTGGACAAGGCTCAGCGCGGGCCCCAGGTGCTCTTGTCGCGCGCGGCGCCGCTGTTTTTGCGCAGGCTCTTCGAGCTGGAGGTGCCCGAGATCGGCGAAAAGATCGTCGAGATCATCGAGGTCGTGCGCGATCCCGGCTTCCGCGCCAAGGTCCTGGTCAAATCCAACGATCCCAAGATCGATCCCGTCGGCTCCTGCGTCGGCATCCGGGGCTCGCGCATCCGCAGCATCATGAACGAGGTCTCGGGCGAGCGCATCGATCTCATCCCCTTCAGCGACGAGACCAGGACCCTGCTCTCCAACGCGCTCGCACCGGCCAAGGTCGCGGCGGTTCGGGTGCTCGACGAGGCCAACCGCTTGGCCGAGGCGGTCGTCTCGGAGGAGCAGCTCTCTTTGGCGATCGGCAAGGACGGCCAGAACGTCCGGCTGGCTTGCCGGCTGACCGGCTGGAACATCGAAGTCAAGTCGGAGGCCCAGAAGGGCGCCGAGACCAAGGCCGCCCATGAGCAGGCCGCCGGAAGCCTCTCCAGCCTCGAAGGGATAGGCCCGAAGACGGCCGAGATACTGGTCAAGGGCGGCATGACCGACATCCAGCGTCTGGCGCAGTGCAAGCCGGGCGATCTGACCACGCTGCAGGGCATCGGCGAAAAGACGGCCGCCAAGATCATCGCCAGCGCGCAGGCCTACGTCAAGGAGCATGCCTCGGCCGAGCCCGAGCCGTCTTCCCATCCCGGGGCGGCGGCGCCGGAGGAGCACCCGCAGGCCTAGCCCGAAGCCGGGCCGGGACCAGAAATGCTATTATTATAAACAATGCCGAAAACCAAGAAGACCCCCGAAGAAGCCGAGAAGCCGACGAAAAAGCCCGCCAAGGCGGCCGCGCCCAAGAAGGAGAAAGCCTCCGCCAAGGCGGCCAAGGGCAAGAAGAAGCCCGACGTCGAGGGCATCCGTCATCAGGCGGCCGAGGTTCGCTCCGCTCAGGAGGAGGGCTCGATCGCCCCTCCCAGCTCCAATTTGGTTTCCGCCTTCGCGCTTTTCAAGAAAAAGCGGCCGATGACGACGACTCCGGCCGTCACCAGGCTTGCCCCGGGCAGCTCGCTGCCCAAGCCTCCGGCGCCCAAGCCGGCGACGCTGCCTGCGGCCGCGGCGCAGCCTCCCGTGGTCGCTCCGCCGGCGGCTCAGCCGCCCGCGACTCCGGCTCCGGTCGCCAAGCCCGCGCAGCCCGCTCCCGTCGCCAAGCCCGCGCAGCCCCCGGCCCCCGCCGTCAAGCCCGCGACGCCCGCTCCGGCGGCCAAGCCCGCTCAGCCGGCGCCGGCGGTCCGGCCGGCTCAGCCTGCTCCGGCGGCTCGACCGATGCAGCCTGGCCCGGCGGCCCGGCCGGCGCAGCCCGCGCCGA
>DAIDHI010000007.1 GCA_027452025.1 Elusimicrobiota bacterium
TTGTTCATTTTCGTTTCTCCTCGCGCTTCAACCAGTCGGTGCGCGCCGTCTTCGCCCTGTCGATCTCGCCCTTCGGGACCTTGCGCGTATTCTTCAAGAAGGCGTTGGTCGCCACGATGATCTGCTTGTGAAAGAAGTAGAAGATGCGGTGCTGAGCCTCGCCGCGAACCTTCTTGCTCTGCGCTCTAAAGAGGTAAGCGCCTAAATGAAACGGCGCTTCCTTCGACTTCAAGGCAAGCCAAGCCGGCCGAGGAACTGCGAGCTTATGTCGATACCTACGAGGTCAAGGCGGCAGGCCGCGCCGTCGGCCGCGATGCCGCAGGTCTTATCAGCATGGCAACCGTCGAATTCATGCCTTACGAGCTCTTTCTGGAACGACTTTGGGGCGGCCGGCTGGAGGGTCTTTCCGGTAGAGATTAAGATATGAGAAAAACCATTGACTTACCGCGCTCTCGGACCTACGCTAATGACGATGAGACTCAAGCGAACGTTGCTTCTGTCGGCCGCCCTGACGGCTTTCCTTTATAAGCCGTCGTTTTCCGGCGAAGCCGCGTTCCAGCAGTTCCTCAAGGCCGCGGCTCCCGAGACCGTGGGAGCCTCGCGCGAGGCGCTCTGCGTGGACGCCGAGCAGTTCCAGGGCGTCGTCCGAGGCTCCGTGGTCGCCAAGCTGGCCGGGGGAGCCAGTCGTCGCTACGACTTGGCGCTCAAGCTGATGGCCGTCAGGCGCGACGATGGCGCCGTCGTCGACCGTTTGGCGATCTACGACGTCACCGCTCTCGCGCAAGAGCGCGACGGCGGCGGCGGCGCCTGGTGTTTTGAGGCGCCCATCGTCAAGGTTCTGCCGATCGATCTTCCCGGCCAGACCACTTTCAACTTCGAGGGCGACGATCCCGGGGCGCCCTATCTCAGCTTGACGGTCGACGGAGACGGCGGCGTGACGGTCTCGGCCGATGGAAGCTGGGAGCAGCGGATTCTCACCTCGCGCCGGGCCCTCCTCGAAGCGCGGGCTCGGGAGGTCGAGACCTCGCCCGAGCTTGCGGTCGGCAGCGGGAAATTCCTGTGCCTCGTGCAGCCCGGAGCCCGAATCAGCCTGGCCTTGTTCCCGGCCTATAGCGATCACGGCAGCGCCGAACTGCTGGGCGACGTCTACGACGGCCAGCGCGGCCTGCTGCCCGCGCCCATCGGCCACCTCGGCGAGACGCCGTACTTCCTCGAGTACAATCGTCAGACGGGCCGCATCGAGGCGCATCCCGGAGAGGCCCCGCAGCAACAATAGAAAGGCCCCCTTGCGGGGGCCTTTCGTTTGGCCGGCGGACAGCGCGGCTACTTGCTCAGGGCTCCGTAGCCGGGCGGCACCGGGACGGTGTCGAGGATCTTTTTGATGACGTGCTCGATCTTGTCTTGCTGGGTGTTTCCGGGCAGATCGGCGTTGAACGCCAGGGCGATGCGGTGGCGCAGCACCAGCGGCGCCATGGCGCGCACATCGTGCGGCGTGACGTAGTTGCGACCCTCCATGAGCGCGTTCAACCGCGCGGCGAATCTCAGGCGCATCATGGCGCGCGTGTAGACCGTGTACTCGACGTGGCCGCTGACCTCGGGCAGGACGCTCGGGGCCATCGCGACGTCGTTGATGTACTCCTTGATGACCGGGTCCATGCGGATGTTCTCCGCGATATGGCGCACGCGCGCCAACTCCTCCAGGTTGGTCACCTTGTCGGCCTGGGGCTCCTTGTCCTTGGACTCGTAGCGGTTGCCGATCTCCGTCATGTCCTCCTTGCTGGGCTGCTGGACGAGGACCTTGAACATGAACCGGTCGAGCTGGGCCTCGGGCAGGCGGTTGGTGCCGTCTTGCTCGATGGGGTTTTGCGTGGCGATGACGGTGAAGTGCTTGAAGTCGCCCGTCGTCTTGGGTGAGAACTCGTGGTTGCCGATGGTGGCGCGGTACTCTTCCATCGTCTCGAGGACGGCGGATTGGGCCTTGGGCACCATGCGGTTGATCTCGTCGATGAGCACGACGTTGCCAAACAGGGGACCCTTCTTGACGACGAACTCGATCTCCTCCTCTCCTGTCTGGGGATTGCGGCGCTTCTGCGCGACCTCGACGCCCGTGATGTCGCCGGGCTGCTTGTCGTTGGTGCCCTGGACGCGCGTGAAGACCCCGTCGACGGCGTCGGCGGCGGCCTTGGCGAGCTGGGTCTTGCCCACGCCCGGCTTGCCTTCGAGCAGGACGTGGCGGCCGGCGACGAGGCCCATCACGACGGCCTTGATGGGCTCTTCTTGCCCGACGATGACCTTGCGCATCTCCTTGAGGATCTTCTCGACGACCTGCTGGCCTTCCTTGACCTGCTCCATCGTCGAGTAGCCCGAGGAGGAGCCGTCGCCGGCGGGAGCGCCGGCGCCGCCTTCAGGGGCGAGGCTCTCTCCCGTCATGGCGGCGGCGACTCGGTCGCCGGAGGAGCGCGCTTGGGAGTCTGAGGCCTGCGCCATGTCGGGCATCTTGCCGAGCATCTTGCTCATGAGGCCGAGCCGGCGCGAGACCGCCCGGACCGGGGTGAGAGCCGAGGCTGGGATCGCCGCCGGACCCGCGGCCGCGACAGCCGGGACCGCCGCCTCGGCGGGCAGGGAGGCCGCTTCGGGCAGCTGAGGGACCGCCGATATGGCCGGAGCCAGAGTCGGCAGGGCTTCCCCGACCGGGATGATCACCGGCATAACCGGGACGCCCGGCTCGACGGCCGCCGTCTCGGCGGCCGCGCCCAAAGACGGCACGGCCAGCGTCGCGGCCAGGGCCAACGTCATCAGTGCGGATCGTTTCATTGCGCGCTCCTTGATGCTACTTCATCCTCTTGGGATCGAATTGAGACTGCAGGACCGACAGGTAATCGGAATCCGTGGAAAGCGTGGTTACTGGAAGCTTGGCCGAGGCGAAGGTCTTGAGCAGCGCGGCTTCGTGGCGCCCGGCGGAGGCGGCCTGCTCGGCGCGGAAGACCGGATCGGAGGTATCGATCTCGCGCAACTGGCCGCTCTCCGCGTCCATCACCGTGACGATGCCGACGTCGGGCAAGGACTTGGACTCGGCCGGGTCGACGATGCGGAAAGGCCGCACGTCGTGGCGGGAGGCCAGAGCGCCCAGCTCGCGGCGAAAATCGGGGGCCAGGAAGTCGGAGATCACGGCGACGAGGCCGCGGGAACGCAGCAGCTTCATCGCGGCGTCGAAGGCAGGGCGCAGGTCCGTGCCCTGGCCTTGCGGTTGGGCGCCCAGGACGGCCTCGGCCAGACGAAAGGCGTTTTCCGTCCCGGTCTTCGGCGGGAGGACGCCCTCGATCTTGTCGCTGACGAGAATGGCCCCGACCCGAAGGTTCAAGTGCGCCGCCATGAAGGCCAGCAGCGCCGCGGTGTCTCCGGCGATCTGGCGCTTGTCCACGCGACGCGTGCCGAACGCGGAGGAGCGGCTGATATCGACGATGAGCATCACCGGATAGTCCTTGTCGAGCTCGTAGAGCTTCGTGTAGAGCTGGTCCTGCTTGGCCGTCGTTTTCCAGTCGATGTGCCGCACGTCGTCGCCCGGCTCGTAGGGCCGCGACTCGGCGTAGGTCATGCCGCTGGGGCCGACCAGGCGGGAGCGGAAGGCGCCCGGCGAGACGGCGTTGGCGATCGTGCGCGCCTCGATCTCGAGCTTCTTGGCTCGCTGGTAGACCGTAGGCGAGACCTTACGGGGCTGCGCGGCGGCCGCATCGCCCGCTCGCCCGCCCCACAGCCGGCCCGCGAGCCAGACGACGGCGGCCAGAGCGGCGGCCAGGGCGACGGTGCCGGCGATCAGCGCGAGGCTGGTCCAGGGGACCACGGCGGCGGCCACGGCCAGCGCGGAAATCCCGTAGAGCGGGACGGCCTTGGCCGGATAGGTGGCCATGATGTCGTCGATCGCCTGGACGGCCCACTGCAAATAGGCGCGCTGCCGCGCCGTCAGCGGCGCGCTCGCGCCGTTCCGATCCCAGCCCTGACCGGAGGCCAGCCTAGCCTGGAGGAAACTCTTGATGGCGGCGAGATCGGCCTTGGTGTAGCTTTGCCGAAAAATTTCCGAGGTGGACGTCGACTTGACGCCGGCGGGCGCCAAGCCGGCCTTCTGGAGCGCATCCACGAAACCGCGGCCCGGGAAGGAGGCGTAGCCCTTGGCGAGCACCTCGACGACGGAGCCGGCGACGAGATCCGCGGGCTGGTTGCCCGGCCTCATCCCGGCGGCCTGCGCGACCTTGAGCAGCTTGGGCGCCAGCAGCTGAGCGTCCTCGAGGCCCGGACGATAAAACGACTCGACGGACCCCGTCGTGGTCGCCTGCAGGGCCCGGACCAACCGGACCAAATCGATGAGACGGTAGCGCGAGCGCAGGTGGAACCCGGCGCTTCCCATGGCCATCTGCACGCGGTCGATGGCGTCGACGTTGGAGACGATCGTCGAGGTCTGCTCATCGACGAGCCTGCGCGCGGCCTGGGCCAGGGCGTCCGCGGCGGGGCGTCCGGCTGCCGCGGAGGCAAGAGCATCGAGAACCTGGGCCTCTTGACGCGTCGTGCGAGCGCCGCGCATCACGCCGGAAAGAACCCGGTAAACCTGTCCGGCGTCGGCGCGCGAGCCCGCGGCATCGACCAGACGCGGCAGCCGTCCCACCGCTTGAAGGTCGAAAGCGAAATCCTGGTGGCTGCCGGCGTATTCGACGGCGAGCTCCACGCGCGAGAGAGCCAGCGCTTCCTGGCCGGGAGCCTCAACGCGCTGCCAGAAGGCCGCCGTCTGGCCCTTCGCCGGCACCGTGACCGGGGCGACCTTCCCGGGAGCCGGATAATATCTCGCGCAAGCCTGGTCGACGGCGTCGATGGCCTGGGTCAGATACATCCGCTCCTGGTCCGTCAGCGGACGGCGGCTTCCATCATAGTGCCAGCCTTGCCCGGAGGCCAGCAATGCCTGCAGGAAAGAGCGCAGCCTGGCGAGGTCCTGCGGGCTGTAGTGGTCATAATAGCCGGTGTCGATGTCGTCGCCAGAGCCTCCTTGCGGAGCCAGCCCCGCCTGCTGCAGCGCCTGCCAGAAGCTCGTGCCGTCGAAGGTCCCTTCGCCCTTGACCAAGACGGGGTTGACGGCGTCGGCGGCCAAGTCCGCCGGAGCGTCTCCGGCGGGCAGGCCGGCCGCCTTGGCCAGGGCGATGAGCTCGGTGAGCTGCTGCCGCGCGGCGGCGGCGGAGGCGGCCTGGGCATCGGTGAGTTCTCCCGCCTGCTTGACCCGGGCGGCCTCGTCGGCGACGGCGCTCCGGGCCTCGACGAGCTGCCTGATCTTGATCTTATCGCGCAATTCGTAGGAGTAGGAGTCGCCGACCATCACGCCGCGATCGTGGAGCAGGGTGTAGAGGTCGTTGAACTCCCCCTGGGGATCCGCGAGGACCTTCTTGAGCAAGGGGCGGATCTCCATCCGGATCGCGGCCGACAGGGCCGCGGGCGTCCCGGGTCGGGAGTAGACGGCCAGCAGATGGTTCAGGACGTCCTGGTAATGGCTGGACCAGTCGGTGTCATCCAGGATCTTGGAAAGGACCTGAGCGATCTCATCCGCGCTCGCCGACGACGGCAGGTGCGCGGCCAGGAAATCGACGGCGGCGAGCTGAAAATTGATGTCCGAGGGATGCTGGTCGAGACCGTTGGCCAACCGGGCGAGGACCAAGGCAGGATCGGCGCTGTTCTGCAGCGAAGCCCAGAAGGCGGCGTCACCGGCCGCCGGCGCGGGCGCCGGGGTCCCGTAGTATTTCGCGCCGGCGGCCTCGAGCTGGTCGAGGGCCTTGGCGATGTACTGCTTTTCCGCCAGGGTCATGGGTCGAGTCGTGTTGTCGCTGTTCCAAGCCTGCCCGGAAGCGGCCAGGTTCCTCAGAAACCCCTCCAGCGCCTGGATGCCGGCCTGGGAGTAGCTCTCCGCGAAGCGCAGGTCTCCGCTCGTCGCGCCGTTATCGGGCGCAAGTCCCGCTTTCCTTAAAGAATCCAGAAAACCCGTGCCGCTGAACGCATTGGTGCCGCCGGCGAGCGCGGCGTTGACGTCGTCGGCCGCCTTCTCGCCGACCGTGTTGCCCTCGAGCATGCCCGAAGCCTGGCCGAGCGCCAGCATCTCGGTGAGGGCCTGGTTGGCGCGGTCGGCGAACTCCTTTTGCGCGGCCGAGGCGCCGTTGCCGGCCGCCTGGGCTTCCTGCGCGAGAATGGCCTGGAGCGCTTGAAGATGCATCAGCTTGTAGAGGTCGCGGTAATTCTGCGTGGCGTAGCCGCCGCC
Source organism: Elusimicrobiota bacterium (assembly GCA_027452025.1). Taxonomy (GTDB): domain Bacteria; phylum Elusimicrobiota; class Elusimicrobia; order UBA1565; family UBA9628; genus DAIDHI01. The sequence continues at coordinate 6,287 of DAIDHI010000007.1, forward strand.
GTAATCTTCGTATTCATCGCTGCTGGCGTCGTCTGAGTTCGAATCCGGCAAGACGACGCCGGCGGCGACCAGCTTGGCGTGCAAGTCGGGATAGAGCCCCTCCCCCTCCTTGACCAGGGCGGTGGTCTCTCGGTCGACCAGGGTCTTGACCACCTGGCTGAGCACGGCGTTCGGCGCGCCGCCGGCCTGGGCCTGGGACGCCTCCTCGGCCTGCTGCATCAGCCCGAGGATGGCGCCGAGATACGGCGGGGGCACCTTGACCTGCTGGCCGGGCTGCGCCTGCTCCATGAGCTGCTCGCGCTGCCGGTCGAAGGCCGCGCCGGCCTTGATCACCTGCTTCAAGATCGCGACGGCTTGTCCCCCATCCAGCTCCCCGGGCTTGGCCTGGGCGAGACGCTGCAAGACGAAATTTTCGACCCATAAATTGATGACCGGGTCGGAGGCGTATTTCTGCTGGACGGCCGTCAGCCTCTGGAAGAAATCGGCCTGCCCCTTTGGCGACAGCAGGGAGGCGTTGATCGCCTGGGCGGCATAGGCGCGCAGATCCTGGTTGGGGCTCTTGAGAAAATGAAAGAGGTTCTGAAAGGCGTGCTCCGTGCCGACCTCGCCGGCCACCTGGATCATGCGCTCCATCCGCGCCACTTCCTGCGGGTTGCTCGCGGTGGACGCCAAGTGCTGGTCCATGAACTTCCAGATATGGTCGTCGTCGCGCTGCATGAGCGTCTCGAGGAGCATGTGCTCGGAGGCCGGCGTCAACGGCATCAGATCGTCGTGGGAGAGGATGGTCTCGAGGATGTTGTCGGCCTTCGGATCAGGCGAGTCCCGCAGGACCTGGATGGCGCGCGCCAGGTCGGACGCATCCGAGGCGCCCTGCTGCCAGCGTCGGAGAGCGGGCAGGACGTAGCGAGGGATGCGGGCATCGGCGTAGCGGTCGGAAAAGACGTACATGTCGTTGCCGTAGAAGATCTGCAGCGAGGCCTGGGCCGCGGTTGCGCGAGCCTGCTCGTAGCGGGACGTGCCCCAACCGGCCGCGCCGGCCAGCGTGATCGCGCCGGCCGCCGTCACCGTGGCCAAGGCCAACCCGATCCTTCCGAGCCAGCTCCTGCGGGCCTTTTGCGGCCGGTAGGGCCAGAGATTGCCCAGCGCCTCGCGCGCCGGCCGGGAGACCGCGACGTCGGGAAACGCCGCCAATTGCTGGAGCGCCTGCCGCGAAGCCGGATCCTGGCAATCGAGCCAGATGGACGCCAGCCGCGAAAGACGGCGCATGGCGTCGACGTGGTCGAGCCATTCGAAAGAGGAGCGGCGCTCGAGCGCCTGCAGGATCACCGGCGCCGGCGACTGAAGATGCAGGCGCGAACCGCGAGCCAGCGCGTCGAGGATCGCCTCTTCGTTGGACGAGTCGTTCTTGGACAGGAATGCGAGAACCAGCTTCTCGCGCCAAAGTTGAGCGTCGTCGCGCGCCGGCACGATCATCGCCGCTCGCGCGGCCTCGTCGGCCGACAGCCACTGGGCCGCGAAAGCGGCAAGGCGCCGAGAGTCGATCTCGCGGGTCTCGAAGAGACCGGCGGCGTCGGCCGCGAGGCCCCGCGAAACCACGTCCCGGCGCGCCTGCAGCCACCAAAGGGTCCGCCGCGTCAAAGCGCCTCTTGTCCAGACGTCGAGAGCCAGCAGCAGGGCCACGACGGCGGTCAGCGCGGCCAAAGGCAGGATCACCGGCCATGTGCTCAACGGCACCGACAGGCCTCCGAGCCCCAGCAGCAAAGCCGCCGCGCCTTTGCCGCCGTTCTTCTTGTCCTCGTCCTTCTTAAGGACGGACTTTCCGGGCAGCAGCAGGTCGCCGAAAAGCGCCAGGAGCACCGGCCACAAGAGCCAGGTCGCGATCGTGCGCGGTGCGCGGACGGTATCGCTCTCGTGCCCCTTCTCCCGGCGGGCGACCTGCTCCATGATCTTGGTCATGGAGACCTTGGGCCCGGCGCGGAAGTAGGCTCCGCCGGTGCGCTGCGCGAGCTCCCGGAGCGGAGCCTCGTGGAGCTTGCTGACGGCGGGCTGACCGGTCTTGGAGTCGATGAGATACTCGGTGCCCGTGCCGTCCTCGTTGGGCACCTTCATGCGGGTTCCCTGTACCGACCCGACGCCGATCGTATAAATCACGACGTGATGCTGCTGGGCGGCCTTGATCGCGTCCTGGAGCTGCTGGCCGAAGATGTCGCCGTCGGAGACGACGATCATGACGCGCTCGCGATCGCCGACTTTCTTGATCTTGTCGAACTCCGCGGCCGAGGCCTCCACGGCGCCCGCCAGGTTGGTCCCATCGCCCAGCCCGCGGGCTTCGATGGGCAGGCGGTTGATCTTGTAGGCGAAATTGCCGTAATCGATGGAAGGCGCAGCCGAGACGCGAGACTGGCCGGCGAAGACGATCAATCCGACGCGATCGGTGCCCTGGAGATGATCGACGAACTGGGTCAGCTCGGTCTCGGTGCGCTGCAAGCGGCCGTCGTCGCCGTAGAGCATGCTGTAGGAGTCGTCGACCGTGACGATGACGTCCTTGCCGCCGAAATTGAGCTGCTCGTTCTGATAGCCCGACTCGGGGTCGGCCGAGGCCAGGCCCAGCAGGAGGAGCGCGGTCAGCGTGAGCGCTGATTTTCGCAAGAAGCTCGGCCGACCCCACCAAGAACGGAAGTCCTTGGGAGCGGCGTTGGGAGCCAGGCGCCGGGCGGCCGCCAGACGCTGCCGGATGCCGTAGTAGAGCAAGCCCGCGGCCGCGGCGACCACGACGCCGGCGACGGCGAGCATGGCGGGAGCGCCGAAAGCCAACGCCGATTTGCCTGTCAAAAGGAGCATTGGCGCGGCCAGGCCCCAAACCTTGTCCCCGCTGTGGTCGATCGACTGATTGGCGGCCTCTTTCTCCTTGTTGTGCTGGTGCTGGAGCTGCTTGGCCAAATCCTTGGAGGCCTTGGCGCGCTTCTTCTCCTGCTCCTTTTTCTGCTGCTCGGCCTGCTTTTCCTGCTGCTCTTTTTGCTGTTCCTTCTGCTGCTTCGATTCCTTGGGCGTTCGGCTCTGCCGCTGCGGCTGGCTCTGCTCCTGGTTCTCCTGCCGCTGCTTCTGTTGTTGCTGCTGCTGTTGCTGCTGTTGTTGTTGTTGCTGCTGCTGCTGTTGCTGCTGTTGTTGCTGCTGCTGCTGCTGTTGCTGCTGCTGCTGTTGCTGCTTCTGCTTTTGCTGCTGCTGCTGTTGTTGCTGCTGCTGCCGCTGGTGCTGGCGTTGGCGCTGGTTCTGGTTCTTCTGTTGATTCTGTTGCTGCTGTTGCTGCTGCAGCTTAAGCAGCACCTCCAGGTTCCATTTGGCCTTGAAATTGTCGGGGTCCATGAGCAGGGCCTGCTCATAGAGCTTCAAGGCCTCATCGGCCTTCTTCTGCATCAAGGCGGCGTTGCCCAAGTTGTAATAGACCTTGGAGGCGAGCTTGGGATCCTTATTGAGGCTCAGGAACTTCTCATAGGACGCCTGCGCCTTGTCGAACTGGCCCAGGCGCAAATAGGCGTTGCCCATGTTGAAGTAGAGCTCGGGCATGTCCGGGTATTTTTCGACGGCCTGCGCGTAGAGCTTGAGAGCCTCGGCGTAGCGTCCCTGGCTGTAGAGGAGGTTGGCGCGGGCGAGCTCGGGCGGGAGCTTGTTGAGCGGCAGAGGCGCCTCGATGCGCGGCCCGAGGGGCTGGGCGGCCTGGACGAAGGCGGCCGGCGCGCCTTGGACCAGATGAGGCGCCATGGCACCCTGCATGCCGAAGGCCAAGCTCATGATGAGCATCCCGTTGAGGACGCGCAGCTTGGTGTTGGCCAGGCCGACCTCCATTCCCAGGCAGGCCAGCGCGAGCAGAATCAGCAGGTGCTGGTAGTCCTTCACCGAGACGGCGGACATGATCTTGGTCGGGCTCTTCTCGAGGTGGTCGATCTCGAGCAAGACTTCCTTCATTTTATCGGGGTCGCTGGCGCGGTAATATTGCGCTCCCGTCATGGAGGCGACCTGCTGGAGGGTGTCCTCGTCGACGCCGCCCGTCGAGCCGTCCGTGATGCCGACCGTGTAGATCCGGATGCCGAGCTTGGCGGCGATGGCCGCCGCGTCGACGGGTTCGATGCCGTTGTTGGACTCGCCGTCGGTGAAGAGAACGATGACCTTCTTGCGGTCCGGGCGGATCAGTTCGTCGAGCAGCGTGGGGTTCTTCTGCGCGAACTCCAGCGCGGCGGCCACGCCCTTGGTCTTGAGGATCGCCAGGGCCTGCTGGACCTGCGGGTCGTTCGAGTCCTTGAGCTGGCCGGCGTTGGCCACCACGAACTGCCCGATCGCCTCGATGATCGACTTGCCGATGGCCGTGCTGTCCTGGGGGTTGAGATCCTTCAAGTGGGCGATGAGAGCATCGTAGTCCGTGGTCAGCGTCGAATCCACGTAAGGGTCGTCGGAGAACGTCACCACTCCGATGCGGTTGCTGGTGCCCTCGCGCTGCTGGATGACGTAGGACTTTACGGCGTCCTCGGCCGCCTGCAGCTTCGTTTCGCCGCCGTCGTCCTGACCGCTGTAGGAGTCCCCCATGCTGCCGGAAACGTCGATGGACATCACGGTATCGGTCGACGGGGTGTATTCGACCTGGCGGTGGATGCCGAGTTCGGGCTTGGCCGCGGCCAGAACGATCAGAGTCAGCGCGGCGACCCGCAGCGCGCGGGTCAGCCAGGACAGCCTCTGGCGAAGGCTCTTGCGGCCCGGCAACAGCGCGCTCGATGAGAACGTGAAGGCGGTGCGCGAGGATTGCGCCCGACGGTGCAGGAACGCCCACACCGACCAGGCGGCCAAAGGGGCGAGCAGCAGCAGGGCCCAGGGATTGCCGAACTGAAGCTGCGACGCCTGCGCCAGGATGCCCAACGTCGTCTTTTCGGCCGGCTTGACGCCTGCCGCCTGCGCCACGCTGTCGACCAAGGACTTGAGCAGCGCCGCGTCGGCCAAACGCGCGACGGGATCGTAGGCGCGCGCGCCGAAGCGGGCCGCGTCCGCGCGCTGGGCGATGTCGCCCACGATCGTGAGTTGACCGGTCTGGTAGAGCCGCGAGGCCTTCAGGTCGCGCAGGAGCGTCCGGGAGTCGCGCTGGCGCGTCGGCAGGCCTTGGAAATCCACCAAGAAGCCGGACATGATGTCGTAAAGCCGGGCGTAGAATTCGCCGGAGGTGAGCGAGGAATTGTCGCGCTCGAGCGCGGAGATCGCCTCGTAGGTGCGGGCCAGGAGCGGCAGCCTGTCGGCCGGAACGCGGGGATAGCGCTTGGCGTAGCGCAGGAGCCGCTCGGCGCCGATCAGCAGAAGCACGGTAAGCGGCAGCATCGAGATCCAGGCCCAGTCGGGCAGGAGCTTGCGGATGGGACCGTCGATGTCCAGAAATCCCTTTTTCTTCCAGTCCGGCGTGAGCACGGACTTGATCTGGATCGCGAAATCGGGGACGACGACGTTGATCTCCTGCGGGCCGCTGGGCGTGATGAAGGTCAACTGGAGCGGGCCGTCGGCCTTGAGCGAGCCCGTGTTGAACGCCACGACCTGAAAGGTCAGCGTCTTGGTCTGGTGCGGGGCGAATGTGATCGGAGAGTCGTCCGGCCCCTCCTCGATGTCCACGGGCTCCGGCAGGATGTCCAGCACGGAGGTGCGCACGCCCGGGATTTGGACCGTCTGGTCGGTGTTATTGGAGAGCTGGACGGTCAGCGTCAGCCGGTCGCCGACGGTGGCGTTTTGGCGATTGATCGAAAGCTGTATCTTCGCCTCGTTGGAGTAGACGATGGGCGGCTGCGCCTGCGGCTGCCCGCTTTGACCTTGCGCCTGGCCCTGGGGCTGCGCCGTCTGCGTCTGGGTTTGCGCTTGCGGCGCCGGCACCGCCGGCGCGCTCTGAGCGCGCAGGCCGCCGGGGGCCAGCAGCATCAGCCCGAGAGCGGCGGCCGCGGCGGCGCGCTTGAGGCGCACGAAGGCCGAGGGCCGAGAGCGCTCTCCAAAGACGGCCCGGCCGATCGCGCTGGCCTGCTCCGCTCCGGCGCGGCCTTGCGACAACGGTGCGGAGAGCGCGGCGACGGCGGCGGCGCGCCGGGACACGGCGGCCGAAACCTTCTCTAAAGGAGCGGCGGCCGCCGCAGCGGCCTGGGCCGAGGGCGCGGCGGCTGGTGCGGCGGCGGCCTTGCCGGCTTCGGCCGCCGCGGAAGGCGCGGCAACCTCCGCAGAAGCGTCTGGGAGAGCCGCCGCGGGGACGTCGGAGCCCGGAAGGACGGGCAGGGAGGGGATGGCCGACAGCGGCGCCGCAGGCGCCGGAGCGGCGGCGCGCGCCGGATCCTGGGCGAATTCGGCGCCGAGGGCCTGATAGCAAGGCACTCCGGGCGAAATGAGGATGATCGCCGCGGATAAAAGCCACGTCAGCGCCTGTCGCGCTCGCGCCATGGCTTGATTATTCCAAGAACCCGCCTGTTTTCTGAGGGTCCTTTGGGTCTTGCGGCCGGGGGATTAGGGCCTAGCGTACCCTGGGCCGAAGGGCGCAGAAAGTTGATCTAGATCAATCCCGGGACACCATTGGTGTCAGACGTTGACTTGTTGACTTGCTTAGGCAAGTCAACAAGTCAACGTCTGACACCCCCATGGTCTATCGTATGGCGACGGCGTCGATCTCGACGAGAACGCCCTTGGGCAAGGCCTTGACCTCGACGGTGGCGCGGGCAGGGAACACCCCCGAGAAATGCCGCGCGTAGACCTCGTTCATCTCGGCGAAGCGCCCGAGATCGGTCATGTAGACCGTCGTCTTCACGACGTCGCCCAGCGACAGCCTGGCCGCCTCGAGCACGGCCGCGACGTTGCGCAGGACCCGGTCGGTCTGTTCGGCGACGCTTAAGCCGCGGAGCTGCCCTTTCTCGTCGAGCGGAATCTGGCCCGAGACGAACACCATCCCCCCCGCCTCGACGGCCTGCGAGTACGGCCCGATCGCCGCGGGAGCGGCGTCGGTCTTGACCGCCGCCTTGGAGGACATCAGCGCAGGGCGGCGAGCAGGGCCTTATTGGTCTTCTGGACGCGCATGCCCTCGATGAGGGCCTTCAGCCCGTCGGTGTCGCTCTTGTCGGCCAGCGCCCGCCGCAGCTTCCAAACGCCTTCCAGAACGTCGGGCGGCAGAAGCTTCTCCTCCTTGCGGGTGCCGGAATCGCGGATTTTCATGGCCGGAAACAGGCGCATCTCGGCGGCTTGCCGCGAAAGCACGATCTCCATGTTGCCCGTGCCCTTGAATTCCTGGAAGATCACCTCGTCCATGCGGCTGCCCGTCTCGACGAGGATCGAGGCGATGATCGTCAGCGAACCCGAGTTCTCGAGCTTGCGCGCCGCGCCGAAGAAGCGCCGCGGCGTCTCCATGGCTCGCGAGTCCAGGCCGCCCGACATGGTCCGCGAGCCCGTGGCGAACTGGTTGTAGACGCGCGCCAGGCGAGTCAGCGAGTCGAGAAGCAGCAGCACGTCCTGCCCCGCGGAGGCCGCTTCGATCGCCGTGCGCATCACCATCTCGGCGAGCTTGACGTGCTGGTCGTAGGACTGGTCGCTCGAGGACGCGTAGACCTCGGCCGGGACGCTGCGCTTGAAGTCCGTGACCTCCTCGGGGCGCTCGTCGATGAGCATGACGAGCTGCTTGATGTTCGGGTCGAAGCCGTAGACGGCGTTGGAGATCTGCTTGAGGATCGTCGTCTTGCCGGCTTTGGGAGGGGCGACGATGAGCCCGCGGGTCCCGCGGCCGATCGGGCAGAGCAGGTCCATGGCGCGCATGGAAGGGTCCGTCGAGCCTTTCTCGAGCTGGATCCACTGGTGCGGGTCGACCGGGGTTTGGGCCATGAAGGCCTTCTCCGCTTCGCTCGGCTGGTGCGGCTGTCCCGGGCGCGGACGGTCCTGGCGGTGGCCCTGATGGTTGCGCTGGGGCTGGCCGGCGAACTGAGGATGTCCGCCTCCCTGTTGGGGATGCCCCCCGCCGTGCTGCGGATTTTGGCCATGCTGGCCTCCCTGGCCCCCGTGGCCGTGCCGGTGCCGGCGCCGATGGCGCCCGCCGCGGTGACCGCCGTGGCCGCCCTGGCCGTGCTGGCCTCCCTGGCCGCCCTGCCCATGCTGTCCTTGCGGCTGGCCGCCTTGCTGGGGTTGTTGATGCTGCTGCGGTTGCTCCTGGCTTTCTTCGCTCATCGGACTATTCCTTCTCCCACGCGCTCAGCGCGTCAATGTCGCCTGCTCCAAAATCTGCTCGGCTCCCTCGAAGGAGCCCGGCCACCGAATTTCCAGGGCCTTGAGGGCCTGGCCCAAGGCCAGCGCGGCGAGCTTGAGCACTTCCTCCGAGCTCAGCCCGCGGCCTCCGTTGTCCGCAAACACGTGCCCCCACGGAAGTCCGAGGGCGTTGGACAGCGCGTGCTCCCGAAAGAGGACGGCCGTCCGGACGCGCGCGGCCTCCGGCACGCCGAAATCCTCCATCCAGCCTTCGAGGCGCCGCCGCTCCCACGCGTCGCGAAAATCGCCGGACTGGAGCTCGGCCAAGACCGCGGGCGCCGCGGCGGCGTCCCGCGCGATCAGCCGCATGCGCAAGGCCAACTCGAAGAGCGAGCGCACCAGCGGCAGCGCCTCGTTGCCGTGCTGATGCTGGGCCAGCACGAGCACCGCGTTGCCGATCGCCGCGCAGCGGCTGGCCAAAAGCATGAGGGCTCGCTGCGCGGGGTCCGCGGCCGCGAGGGTCCGCCCCACGCGGGAAAACCCCGCGTCCATGCGCGCCTTCGCCTGCCCGACGAGACCGACCAATTCTTTCATATGTCGAAAGGGTGCAGGGTGACATTCGAGACGGTCAGCCCCAGCATCCGCCGGGCGAGGCTCAGGAACCTCTTAGGGGCGTCCGAACAGTAGAATTCCCTGCGCCCCGCGCGGGCGCTGCGGCGTCCGCCCGAATTTTCGAGCAGCGCTTCCGTCTCCCAGGCCGTCTGCTCGGCCGAATCGATGAGGCGCACCGCGGACCCCATCACTCGCTGCAGCAGCGGCTTGAGCATCGGGTAATGGGTGCAGCCGAGAACCAGGGTGTCCACGCGCGCGCGGCGCAGCGGCTCGAGGTATTCGCGGGCGACCAGCGCCGCGGCGCGGTGTCGCCACCATCCCTCCTCGACCAAGGGCACGAAGAGCGGGCAGGCGACGGCCTTCACCGCCAAGCCGGGGCGCGCGTCCAAAAGGGCCTTGGTATAGGCTCGCGAAGCGATGGTGGCCTCCGTGCCGATGACGCCGACGCGGCCCCGGCGAGTCGCCGCGGCGGCCGCGCGCGCGCCGGGCTCGATGACCCCCACGACGGGGATCCGGCCGGCCGCGGCCCGAATCTCGCCCAGGGCCAGCGCCGAGGAGGTGTTGCAGGCGACGACCAGAGCCTTGACCTTGCGGCCCGCCAGAAAACGCGCGACGGCCGCCGAGTAGCGCGCCACCGCGGCCGGAGACTTCGAGCCGTAGGGCACGTGGGCGGTGTCCCCGAAATAGACCAGGTTCTCGCCCGGCATGCGGCGAGCCAGGGCCTTGAGAACGGTCAAGCCACCGATGCCGGAGTCGAAGACGCCGATAGGCCTGTCGTCGCTCATTGGGCGGCGACCTCCGAAAGCCAGCCTTGCCGTTTGGCGTAGTCCAGGATCCCGGCGTAGACGCCGTCGACGAGCTTGCGGCGGAATCTCGGCGACTGGAGCCTCACTTCGTCGCGCCGATTCGTCAAATAGGCCATCTCGAAGAGGACCGCCGGCGCGTGGGTGCCGCGAAGGACGTAGAAGCCGGCCTGCTTGACCCCTCGATCCTCGATGCCGACGCGCTTGGACACGTCGCGCGCCATGAGCGCGGCCAGCTGAGAAGCGGCGTTGATGTACTCGGTTTTCGACAGCTCGCCGAGCAGCATTTGCGCGGCGGCGTCCTCCGCCGCCGGCTTGTTCTCCAGCTGGAGCGAGGAGTTCTCGAAGTCGGCGAGCTGCTCGGCCTGGGGATCCGTGGCGTGCTCGGATTCAAAGTAGACCTCGAAGCCCTCGTCGCGCGGCGTCTTGGAGGCGTTGCAATGCAGAGAGACGAAGAGATCGGCGCCCCAATCGTTGGCGACGCGCGAGCGCTCCGAAAGCGGCACGAAGGTGTCGTCGTCGCGCGTGAGCCTGACGTCGAAGACGCCGTCTTGCGCGAGCAGGCGGGCCAGTTGCTTGGCGGCGAGCAAAGTGACGTCCTTTTCTTGGATTCCGTCCGGCCCCGTGGCTCCGGGATCCTTGCCGCCGTGGCCGGCGTCGACGACGATGCGCAGCCGGCGATGCCCCGAGCCGAGGGGCGAAGCCGCGGGGGCGGCGGCGACCGCGGCCGCCTTCGCCGCCGAGGGGACGGCCCGGGCCGCCTTGGACCGCTTTTGAGCGACCGCCGAGACGGGCTCGACGACCTCGGAGGGATCCACTCCGGGGCGGTATACGTCGAGCGCGACACGGTGCGGGTCTCGCAGGACCTTGGCGCGCCACGTCAGTCCGGGCTTGGCCAAGCGCACGGCCAAGCGCGCCGAGCGGGGCGCCTGGGTGAGCGAATAAGCGGCCACCAAGCCGTCGCCGATCTCGCCGTCCTCCGAGCCGTCGATGATGCCCAGTGGCACCTGGATCTCGACGCCCAAGACGCCGCGGGCCGAGGCGGAGTAAGCAAGCCGCGCGTCGGTCTCCAGCTCCAGGCGCGTGAAATCCTTATAGGAGAACCAGCGCAGGCGGCCGACGGTGCTTCGCTTGTCGATCGACAGCAGCCTCGTTCGGGGGTGGAAATCCGTCTTGATCCCGGACCACGACACGAAGGTCGGCGACTCGAGGAAGGCCAGAGGGATCCAAGCCTCGTCGGCGCGCAGCAGCACGGGGAGGCTCAACTCGATCGGCTTGCCGTCCACCCTCGCGTCCTTGCTCGCGACGAAGAACACCATCTTGCGCCCCCGCAGGGTCATCTCGATGCGCCCGGCGACCTGGTACCAATAGACCTGCGCCCCGTAGAGCTTGCCCACCGTATCGGCGCTCAAATAAACGTCGGGGCCGGCCTGGTAGGTTTCCACGGGATCGTGATAGCGGCCGGCCAACAGCACCGCTGCCCGCTGCGCGCAAGCGGGCAGCGCCAAAAGGACGGCCAACGACGCAAGGACGAGCTTTCTCATCTACTCCAGGACGATGCGGTAGTCCTCCCAAGGCAGCTGCGGGTCGCTTTGGATCTTGACCGAGCGCTGGACGTTCTTCTCGATGTGCGATTGGTGCTGGCGGAAGGCCTCGGCCAGCTGCGGGTGCAGCAGCAGCCGCACCTGGCCCCCCGGCCGGCCGCCCGTCATTTCATGGATTTCGCGCTGGATGCGGATGCGGATCGTCTCCGAGGAGAGCACGCGTCCCGCGCCCTTGCACTCCGGGCACTCGTCCGTGATCAGGCTGCCGGTCGACTGCCGCTTGCGCTCGCGGGTCATCTCGATGAGGCCGAGGCGCGTAATCGGCAGGATGCGAATCTTGGCGCGATCATCGCGCGTGGCCTGCGCGAAGGCTTCCATCACCTTGTTGCGGTTGGAGGCCTTGCGCATGTCGATGAAGTCCACGACGATGATTCCGCCGATGTTGCGCAGCCGCAGCTGGTGGGCGATCTCCTGCGCGGCCTCGATGTTGGTCTGCGTGACCGTCTCCTCCTGGGACTTGGAGCCGGTGAAGCGCCCGGTGTTGACGTCGATGGCGCACAGGGACTCCGCTTCCTGAATGACGATGGAACCGCCGTTGGGAAGCGAGACCTTGATCTTGCGGATGTTCTCGATCTCCTGCTCGAGGTTGAACGCCTTGAAGATCGGCGTCTTGGCGTCGTAGAGGCGGACCTTCTCCTTGAGCTCCGGAGAGATGCCCTCGACGAACTCGACGACGGACTGATGGACCTGCTTATTGTCGATGAGGTAGACGTAGACCTGGTCCGAGAGGATGTCGCGGGCCACCTGCAGCGTGACGTCCAGATCCTTGTGCAGCAAGGCCGGCGGATTGGCCGACTGGAATTTCTTCTGGACCGCCTCCCAACTCTGATGGAGGTAGCGCACCTCGCGCTCCAACTCCTCGGCCGTGGCGCCCTCCGCCTCCGTGCGCACGACGACGCCTTTGCCGCCCAGGACCTCGGCGACGAGCTTGTCCACGATGGCGGAGAGGCGCTTGCGCTCCTCGGGGTCCTCGATGTGCTTCGAGATTCCCACGTATTCCTGGAAGGGCGTAAAGACCAGGAAGCGGCCGGGCAGTGAGATGTCCATGGTCACCTTCATGCCCTTGGTGCTGATGGCCTCCTTGGCCACCTGCACCATGATGTGCTGCCCCTTCTTGAGCGTGGCGTCGATGGCGGCGCCGCGCTCGCCGAGCACGTCGGAGATGTAGAGGTAGGCGTTCTTCTCGAAGCCGATGTTGACGAAGGCCGAGGAAATGCCGGGCAGGACGTTCTCGACGACGCCCTTGTAGATGTTGCCGACGATGGACTCCTCGCTCCTGCGCTCCCACATGAGCTCCGCCAGGCGTCCATCCTCGATGATGGCGACCCGGGTCTCCTCGAAGCTCGTCTGGGCCAGGATCTCGCGCTTGACGGGCTTCTTGGGCGCGCGCGGCTGGGCGTGAGCGCCTTCGCGATGGCGCTGCTCGTGTTGATGCTGCTCGGAGTGTCCCTCGCCGCTGCGGCGCTCGCGCTCGCGGTGGCCGTCGCGGTGCCCTTCGCCGCGACGCTTGTCGCCGCGATGCGGCTGCTGCGGATTCTGCCGCTGCTCCTGGTGCTGCCCGCGCTGGCGCTGCTGCCCGTGCTGGCCATGCTGGCCGTGCTGCCCGGCTTGCCCCTGCGGCTGCCCCTGCTGACCCTGAGGCTGGCCCTGCGGCTGCCCGGCTTGCCCCTGGCCCTGGGCCTGGCCTGAGCCTGCGCGCCCTCCGCGGCCTCGGCGCCGGCGGCGGCCGTGGCGTTGCTCCCCGGGCTGGCGCTGCTGCGGCTGGCCGGCCTGCGGCGACTGCTCCGGCGCGGGAGAGCCCTGCTGCGCCTGAACGGCGGCCTGGGCTTCCTGGGGGGCGCGCGGCTCGGTTGGTTCCGCGGCTGGAAGGACCTCGCTTTCCGGAGGGCTTCCGGCCGCGGGCTCGAGGACGGGCTCGCTATCCAAGACGCGCCGAGGCTCGGGCGTCTGGGCCGCGGTCGGGAAGTCCTCGCGCAGCTTCTCTCCGGGATCGAAGGACGGCGCGGCGTTCGGGGCCGCGGGAGGCAAATCTTTTTCTTCGTTCGACATGTGACGTTCTCTCCTTACAAAAGCGCGTAACGGCGCGAATAGACGTTGGCGACGATGCCCAAAGCCCACATCGTGATCATGAGGCTCGAGCCGCCGTACGAAATCATGGGCAGCGGGATGCCGGCCACGGGCATCAGCCCGAGGCACATCCCGACGTTCAAGGCCAGTTCGAAGGCGAACATCGTGGCCAGGCCTGCGCAGACCAGCAGACCGAAGCGGTCGCGGGCCAGCTTGCCGATGGCCACGATGCGGTAGATGAGGAGCATGTAGAGCCCGAGAATGCCGATCGTGCCCCAGAAGCCCAGCTCCTCGCCGACGACGGCGTAGGCGAAATCCGTGTGCCGCTCGGGCAAAAAGCCCAGCTGCGACTGGGTTCCGTTGAAGAGACCCTTGCCAAAGAGACCGCCGGAGCCTATGGCGATCTGCGACTGGTGCACGTGGTAGGCCGCGCCCTGGATGTCGACTTGCGGCGCGACGTAGGCCACGAAACGGTTGCGCTGATAGCTCTTCATCCGGTGGTTGACGGTGATGCCGGAGATCAGGCCCGCGCACAAGATCAGCGGAAACGCGACGAAATACATCCCCCGCACCTGCAGGCGCAGCCAGGCCGAGACCTTCCACGACGCGAAGCTCGCGATTCCCGTGCCCGCCATCACCAGGGCCGTGGCGCGTCCGAAGTGCTCGGTCTGCAGGATGAAATGGGCGAAGGTGCCCGGAGCGGCCTGGGGATACGCGATCTGAAAGTAGGTGAAGAGAAGCGGCATGGCGACGGCGGTGGCGCCGAAGCCGATGACTCCGAAGAGATGCGTCAGGCTCGCCCCGGCGCAGAAGAGCATGCCGATGATGATCGGCAGGAAGGTCAGCACCGTCGAGTAGTCGGGCTGCTTGACGATCAGGGCCATGAGCGGCGCCGCCAGCAGCACCGCCAGGACGATCGTCGAGAGCTCCTTGATCTTGCGCGCCCGAGCGTCGAGAAACGCCGCCATGACGAGGATCAGGCCGATGCGCGCCAGCTCCGCCGGCTGGAAGGTCAGCGGTCCCAGGTTTATCCACGACCTGTGGCCTTTGTGCACGGAGCCGACGACGAGCACGGCCACGAGCATCGCCAAGCAGAGCCCGTAGACGACCTTGGCCTGGTCCTGGTAGATCTGGTAATTGAAGCCCAGCGCGGCCAAGAACAGGACGATGCCGCCGAACAAGGCGACGAAGTGGCGCTGCACCAAGGAGGCGTAATAGGGCAGGGGGCTCGCCGCGGAGAGCATGACGATCGTCCCCATGAGCACGAGCCCGCCGGCCGCCAGCGCGAAGGCCCAGTCGATGCGGCCCTTCACGCCCGACTCCGCGCGCACCGCCATCAGCGAGCCCTCCCGGCCGGCAGCGGCAGCAGCTTGGGCGCCTCGGCCAGCGGCTTGGGCAGCCTCGGCTTGGGCTTAGGCTTGCTCTCTTCGAGATGGAAGGCCGCAGCGATGATCTTGTGCGCCACGGGCACGCCGCCCTCCCAGCTCTCGCCGCCGTTCTCCACGATGACGGCAAAGGCTATCTGAGGAGGCTTGCCCGGCCAGCCGGCGTAGCCCATGAACCAGCTGTGGTCGGCGCCGGAGCTGTTCTGGGCCGTGCCCGTCTTGCCGCGGACGTCGAGTTGCGGGAAATTGGCTCCGTGGGCGGTGCCGCCGTCGCCGGTGACGACGAGCTTCATGCCCTGCCGGATGAGGTCCCACACCTCGGGCTTCAACTCCACCTGACCGAGCTTCTCCGGCTGCTGCTGGTAGTCCGGCCGCCCCTGGCCGTACTCGATGCGATCGGTGTAATGCGGCCTCCAGAGCGTCCCGCCGTTGGCGATCGCCGCCGCTACGACGGCCATCTGGATGGGCGTGACCAGCAGCTCGCCCTGGCCGATCGAGAGGTTGACGGTGTCGCCGTCATACCAGCCCCGACCCGCCTTGGCCCGCGTCTGCGGACCGAAGACATGGCCGGACTTCTCGCCGCGCAGCGCGATCTCCGTCTTCTGGCCGAGGCCGAACATCCTCTCGTATTTCTCGATCGTGGGCCCGCCGATCTTGAGACCCATCGTGTAGAAGTAGACGTCGCAGGAGTGCTCCAGCGCCTCGAGGAAGTCGACGGCTCCGTGCCGGCGCGGCCCGGTCTTCGCGTGATAAACCCAACAGTGGAACATCTTGCGCCCCAGATAGAAGTAGCCCGGGCAGTAGACGGTCTGCTTAGGATCGACGCGGCCGGTCTGCAGGCCCGCCGCGCCCACGATGGTCTTGAACATCGAGCCCGGGGAAAACGTGCCGGAGATCGCGTTGTTGAATTCCGGCAGGTCGGCGACGGTCTTTTTGACCGCCTCGGGGTCCGTGGACAGCAGGGCGTTCGGGTCGAAATCGGGCGCCGAAGAAAGGGCCAGGATCGCCCCGCTGCCAGGGTCGAGCACGACGGCCGCGCCGCGTCCGCTCTTGGAGGTGCGCAGCGCGTCGTCGGCGGCCTTTTGGATATCGCGATCGATGGTCAGATGAATGTTGCTTCCGGCGATCCACGGGATGCGCTCGAGCTCCTTCTTGAGGCGTCCCTGCGCGTCCACCTGCATGCGGATGCCGCCGTCGCGCCCCCTCAGTTCCCTTTCGAAGACGGACTCGATGCCCAGGCGGCCGATGCGCGAGTCCACGCGATAGCCGTCGTTCTTGAGCCTCTTCCAGCTGCGCGGATCCATGCGGCTCATGTAGCCGATCAAGTGGCTGGCGAAGCGGCCATAGGGATAATAGCGGCGGGCCTCGACGATGAGATCGACGCCGGGATAGATGGTCTTGAGCTCCGAGAGGCGGAACATCGTCTGCGGCGGCAGGTTTTCGGCGAGACGAATCGCCGTGTCTTCCTGCACGGCCTGCTCGAGCCGCGCGAGGATCTCGTCGGGATCCTTCTTGAGCTGGCGTCCGAGCTCCTGCGCCAGCGGCTTCAAATTGGCCTTTTCCTTCGTCTTGCTGGGCAGGTAGATGAGCGAGAACGCGGGCTCGTTGGTCGCGATGGCATCGCCGTCCCGGTCGTAGATGCGGCCTCGCGGCGCGGTCTGGTAGATGATCTGGCTGCTGTTGCGCTCCGCCGCCATGCGGTATTCGACGTTATCGACGATCTGCAGCTGGACCAGACGCAAGGCCAGGGCGGCGCCGATCAAGGAGGCGATGACCCAGATGCCCTGGAGCCGATCCTTGAGCGCCTGGTGGCCCTGGATCATCCTCTTGTCTCCAGGTAGGAGCCCCAGAAAGGATAGGCGACGGCGGCGACGAGGCAGTTATAGAACGGGTCGGCGAGGAAAGAGGGCCAGCCTACCCACTCGAAGCTCTTGATGAACATCGCGCCCAGCACGCCGATGAGGAGAAAGTAGGCCCATGTCATGAAGAACACGACCATGCATTGAGGCGCCAGGTCGCGTACGTCGAGCTGGCGGCGCACCATCCCCGCGCCGTAGGCCGCAACGGTCAGGGCCAGCGCGTTGCCGCCGAAAAGATGCGCGCTCATGACGTCCAGGAACAGGCCCCATCCGAAGCCGAAGAACATCCCGCGCACCGGGCCTAAGGCGGCCGCGATGATTACGGTCAGCACGAGGAGCACTTGGGGCGCCACGCCGGCCAGGGCGAAATGCGTCGTCCACCACCACTGCACCACCATGCCGCCGACGAAGAGCGCGAAGAGGCGAAGCGGCCTCATGGGGCGCCCTCCTCGGTATTGGAGGCCTCTTCCTTGCCCGGAGCCGGCGCCAGGGGCTGCGCCTCGGGCTGCGCCTTCAGGATCATGACCTCCCGAAGGGAAGAGGCGTCGACGGCGGGCTGGACATCGAGGGCTTGAAAGGCCAAAAACGGATCCAAAGGCAGGACCTTCGACACGGTGCCGATCAGGATGTCCGGAGGGAAGGTCGCGCTCGTCGGCGAGGTATAGACCATGTCCCCGACCCGGGCCTTGGCGTCGGGCGGCAGGTAGTTCATGCGCAGCGAGGAGATGCCCTGGCCTTGCAGGAGCCCCTCGTAGTCGGTCGGCGTCTCCGTGCTGGCCGACGCCACGTACGCCGCCACCGCCGAAAGGTCATCGGTGACGAGCAAGACGACGGAATCCTTGCGGCGCGCCTCCTTGACGCGGCCGATCACGACGACCTGGTCCCCCTTCTGCCCCAGGACGGGCGCGTTGACCGTCACGCCCTCGTCGGTGCCGGCGTCGACGGTGATGCTGCGATACCACTGCAGGGGGTCGCGCTCCATGACGTGGGCCCACAAGGGCGTCCGGCCGGTCGGCGAGCGCAGGGACAGCGCCGCGCGCAGGCGGCCGTTCTCGATCTTCAAGGAGTCGTTTTCCGCCTGGATCCAGGTGGCCTTCTTGATCTCCTCGAGCATCAGGCGGTTCTCCATGTCGGCGGCGATCAAGTCGCGGATGTTGGAAGGGACGTTGGCGAAGCGCTGGGCGCCCTTGTCGCCGTAATAGGCGATGGGGTTCATAACGTAGGTGGAGCATGCCTTGAACGCCCGCACCGGCCCGGACAAGGGCAGCGACAGCAGGGTCAGGGAAATGATGGCCAACGAGGCCAGTACGTAGTTTGCGACGCGCGTTTCGCGGTGCATGAGTCGGGGCTCCAAGGCCCCAGGGCGTCAGCCTCGGCTGACAGCGCTTAATTCGCTCCCGGCGGGATTTGGGGTGTTAAGGGAGCAGCTCAGCTGCCCCGATACCGGTACGAGGTGACGAAGTCCGGGCGACGATCCATGATGTGATCGAGTTCCTCGAGGAACTTGCCCGTACCCATCGCCACGCAACTCAACGGATCCGCGGCCCGATGCACGGGGAGTTCGGTCTCCTGCCGGATGAGGTCCGGAAGACCTCGCAGCAGAGAGCCGCCTCCCGCGAGCATGATCCCGCGATCCACCAAATCCGCAGCCAATTCCGCCGGAGTCTCCTCCAGCGTGTTCTTGATCACGTCGAGGATCAGCTGCACGGGCTCCATCAGAGCCTGGCGCACCTCCTCCGAAGTGATCAGGACGGTTTTCGGAAGGCCGGTGGCCTGATCCCGGCCCTTGACCTCCATCGTCTTCTCCTCTTTGAGCGGAAAAACGGATCCGATCTGGATCTTCACGTCCTCGGACGTCGTCTCGCCGATGAGGAGGTTGTACTTGCGCCGGAAGTGCATCATCACGGCCTCGTCCATCTCGTCTCCGGCGATGTCGATGGACTTGGAGACCACCAGGCCTCCGAGAGAGATCACGGCGGCTTCCGTCGTGCCGCCGCCGATGTCGACGATAAAGTTGCCGTGCGGCTCCGAGATCGGGAGGTCCGCTCCGATCGCCGCCGCCATGGGCTCCTCGATCAAATACACTTCGCGCGCGCCGGCCTGCTCCGCCGACTCCTGCACGGCGCGCCGCTCGACTTCCGTGATTCCCGAAGGGATGCCGATGACGATGCGCGGGTGCAGCAGGCTGCGCCGATTGTGCACCTTGCGGATGAAATACTTGATCATCTCCTGCGTCACCTCGAAGTCAGCGATGACGCCGTTCTTCAGGGGGCGCACGGCCACGATCGAGGAGGGCGTGCGGCCGAGCATGCGCTTGGCCTCCGCGCCGATGGCGAGCACGCGGCGCGACTCGCGGTCAATGGCGACCACCGAGGGCTCGCGCAGGACGATGCCCTGGTTCTTGACGTAGACGAGAGTGTTGGCCGTGCCCAAGTCTATTCCCATGTCGTTGGAGAACAGACTGAAAAGAAAGTCGAACATGCTGGTTGAATCTTACCTAATCGGAGCTCGGTTTTGTCGAGCTTTTTTGACTATTTTGTTGCCTATTTTAAGCGCCGTTTCCGGCCCGCGCCGCGCTCTCCGAAGCTCCGCGGCCGCCAGGCCGCGGAGCCCGGCGCCTCAAGGCGCCGAGCCGTGAGATGCCGTGCCGTTCTTATGAAACCAGCGTGATGAGCCCGCGCTTGGCGTTGTCGCCGAGGCGCGGCGCCAGGTGCAGGATGCGGGTGTAGCCGCCGGGGCGCTGCGCATAGCGGGGCGCGAGCACCTCGAAGAGCTTCTTGTAGACGACCTTGTCGTGCACGTCGCGGCGGACCATGTAATGCTTGCCGGCCTTGGCCGAGGTGATGAGCTTCTCGGCGAATGGCCGCAGCTCCTTGGCCTTGGAGATCGTCGTCTCCACCTTTTCGTGCAGGAACAGGCTCGTCGCCATGTTGCGCAGCATCGCGCGCCGGTGGGGGCCCGTGACTCCCAGCTTGCGGCCGCCATTGGTCTTGACCATATGAGACTCCTAAATGCTCCTCGTTAAGCCGCGGGGGTCTGCTGCGTGAGCTGACCGACCTGCATGCCGAGAGACAGCCCCATATCCTTGAGGCGGTCCTTGATCTCGTCGAGAGATTTTTTGCCGAAGTTCTTGACGGCCAGCAGCTCCTCGTCTCGCTTGCTGACGAGCTCGCCGATGGTCTTGATGCGCGCGACCTTCAGGCAGTTGGAAGCGCGCGAGGAGAGCTCGATCATTTCGATCGGCTGGCCCAGGATCTCCTTGAGCTTGGCGTCGATGGGCATGCCGCCCAGCTCGCCCCCCGCCTCCCCGCCCTCGACGTAGCCGCCTTCCTGCGGCTGCGCCTGCTCTTCCTCGGGGATGAAGATGTTGAGGGACTCGCGCAGGAGCTTCGAGGACTGGATCAGCGCCTCGGCCGGGTTAAGCGAGCCGTCCGTCCAGATCTCGAGGATCAGGCGGTCGTAGTCCGTCACCTGGCCCACGCGGGCGTTCTCGACGTCGTAGTGCACCTTAGTGACGGGAGAGAAGAGAGCGTCGATGGGCAGGAAGCCCGCGGGCCAGTGGCTCTGCGCGCGCAGCTCCTCGGCCGGGACATAGCCGCGGCCCTTGGAGATCTCGATCTCCATATCGAGCTTGCCGCCGGCTTCCAGGTGGGCGATGACCAGGTCGCCGTTGACGACCTCGACGTTCGAGTTACCCTGGATCGTGGAGGCCTTGACCTCGCCCTCCTTGTTGGCGGCGAGGTAGACCGTTTCGGGGCCGTTCGAGAAGAGCTTGACGCGCAGTTTCTTGAGGTTGAGGAGGATGTTCATGACGTCCTCCTTGACCCCATTGATCGTCGCGTACTCGTGCGTGGCCTTCTCGATGCGCACCGCCGTGACGGCCGCGCCCTCGAGGCTGGAGAGCAGCACGCGCCGCAAGGCGTTGCCCACGGTGTGGCCGTAGCCGCGCTCGTAGGGCTCCGCCACGAACTTGGCGTAGCTCTCCGACATCGTCTTCTCATCGACGCTCAGTTTTTGGGGCAGGATCAGTTCTTTATAAGCCATGGCGTTTCTCTCTCCGCGCGAAATTACTTCGAATAGTACTCGATGATCAGCTGCTCGGTGACCGGGAACGACATCTCGGTGCGCTCCGGAATGCGGGTCAGCTTCGCCGTCATCTGCTCTTCGTTGAACTCGATGAAGGTCGGGCGGCCGCTGATGCGCTTGGAGGTGTCCAGGCTCAGCTTGACGCCGACGTTCTCCTTGAGCTTCGGCGTCAGCGCGATCGTCTGGCCGGGCTTGACCGGGTAGGACGGGATGCTGACGGTGCGACCGTCCACCTTGACGTGACCGTGCTTGACGAGCTGGCGGGCCGTCTTGAGGGACGTGGCGACACCCATGCGGCGCACGACGTTGTCGAGACGCAGCTCGAGGGCGCGCAGCAGATGGTCTCCGGAGGCCTCGCGGGCCTTGGAGGCTTCGGCCACGAGCCGCTCGAAGGGCCGCTCGTTCATGGAGATCAGGCGCCGCAGCTTCTGCTTTTCACGCAGCCGGATCGCGAAAGCCGAGGGCTTGCCGCGCTGGGGCTTAGCCATGCCGGGCGTGGTCGGCCGCTTCTCGAGGACGCACTTCGTGTAGCACTTGTCGCCCTTGAGGAACAGCTTGGTCTGCTCCCGGCGGCAGAGCTTGCAGACGGATTCGATGTATCGCGACATTAGACTCTCCTGGCTTTGGGCGGCCGGCAGCCGTTGTGCGGCAGCGGGGTGACGTCCTTAAGCGAAATGATGATCAGGCCGGAATTGCCCAGCGACCGCACGGCCGTCTCGCGGCCCGGGCCCGGGCCCTTGATGAAGACGCCGACCTGCTTGACGCCGAGCTCGACGGCCCGCTTGGCCACCTTGCCGGCCGTGATGCCGGCGGCGAAGGGCGTGCCCTTCTTGGTGCCGCGAAAGCCCGAACCGCCCGCCGAAGCCCAGGCGAGCACGTCGCCGCGATCGTCGGCCAGGGACACGATGGTGTTGTTGAAAGAGCACTGGATGTAGACCTTGGCGAAGGTCAGCGATTTCCAGTTCTTCTTTTTTCCGGACGGGGCCGGGCGACTGGCCGGCGCCGAGGTCTTTTCGTCTGCCATGACAATTACTCTCCGTTACTTGGCGGCCGCGGGCTTAGCTTCCGCCTTGCCGGCGCCGACCGTCTTGCGGCGACCGCGCCGCGTGCGCGCGTTGGTCCGGCTGCGCTGGCCGCGCGCGGGAAGGTTGCGGCGATGACGCGAGCCCCGGTAGGAACCGATCTCGCTTAGGCGCTGCAAGTTGCCCTGGATTTGCCGGCGCAACTCGCCTTCCACGCGATACTCCTTGGTCAAAAGGTTGTTGATGAGGCCGACTTGCTGCTCCGTCAGGTCCTTGACCCGGGTGGCCGGGTCGATGGAACCGTTGAGCTTGGCGAGCAGCTCGGAAGAATTCTTCCGGCCGATGCCGTAAAGATAGCGCAGCGCCACGTCGATGCGCTTGTTTTTCGGAAGATCGATGCCTGCGACGCGAGCCATAGTTTACCCCTGCCTCTGCTTGTGTTTAGGATTGCTGCACAAGATGCGCACAACTCCGTTGCGCTTGACCACCTTGCACTTCTGACAAATCGGCTTGACGCTCGCTCTTACTTTCATGATTCGACTCCCTTATTCACGGAAAACGATCCGCCCCCGGGTCAAATCGTAGGGGGACAGCTCCAGCTTGACCTTGTCGCCCGGAAGAATCTTGATGTAATGCATCCGCATCTTGCCCGAGATGTGCGCGAGGATGGTCTTGCCCCCGGGAATCTCGACGCGGAACATGGCGTTGGGCAACGCCTCGAGGATGCTGCCTTCCACTTCGATCTTGTCTTCTTTGGCCATTGATTTTATCAATTTTTTGGCCGGCCGTCAGGCCGTGCCTTCAGTCAGGATCTCCGCTCCCTTCTCGGTCAGGGCCACGGTGTGCTCGAAGTGGGCCGAGAGGCTGCCGTCCTTCGTCACCGCCGTCCAGCCGTCGTCGAGAGTCTCGACTTCCGGACCGCCGGCGTTGACCATGGGCTCGATGGCAATGACGAGGCCGGGCTGCAGGCGCATGCCGGTGCCGGGCTTGCCGAAATTGGGGACAGGCGGATCCTCATGGAGCGCGCGGCCGATGCCGTGGCCGACGAAGTCCCGCACCACCGAGTAGCCGTTGGCTTCGCAGTGCCGCTGGACGGCGCTTCCGACGTCGCCCAAGCGCCCGTCGGCCTTCACCTGGTCGATGCCCATCATCAACGACTCGCGCGTCACGCTGATCAGCTTCTCGGCGGCCTTGCTGACCTTGCCCACCGGCACGGTCACGGCGGCGTCGGCGTAAAGGCCTCCGACGACGCAGCCGAAATCGAGGCTGACGATGTCGCCTTCCGAGAGCTTGCGCTTGTCCGAGGGGATGCCGTGCACGACCTCGGAGTTGACCGAGACGCAGAGGGACTTCGGAAAGCCGTGATAGCCGAGGAACGCCGGCTTGGCCTTGCGGCGCAAAAGCTCCGCGTGAGCCAGGCGGTCGAGCTCGCCCGTCGTCATGCCGGGCCGCACGGCCGCTGAAAGGAGCTTGAGCGTGTCCGCGACGATGACTCCGGCCTGGCGCATCACCGAGATCTCCCGGTCGCTCTTGAGCTCGACGGTCTTGGCCGAGAACATCACTTCTTCACCGCCAACGCCGCGTCGATGATCGCCGCCACGGCTTGCGTGACCTGGTCCGGCGCCTGAGAGGCGTCCACCTGCTCCAAAATCTGCTCGGCCTTGTAATAGGCCACCAGCGGATTCGTCAGATCCTCGTAGACCATCAAGCGCTTTCCGGCCGTGGCTTCGCTGTCGTCTTCGCGCTGAACCACGTCGCCGCCGCAAACGTCGCATTGAGCGTCCGTCTTCGGGGGCTTGGTGTAAATGTTATAGACCTCTGCGCACTTGGCGCAGATGCGTCGCGAGGTCAGGCGCTTGAGCGCCTCGGCGCGCGGCAGATCGAGCAGGACGACCTTGTCGATCGTCTTGCGCTGCGGGGCGAGGATTCGCGTCAGCTCCTCGGCCTGGTTGAGATTGCGCGGAAAGCCGTCGAGGAGGTAGTTGACGCCGGGCTCCATGCGGCCGGCGACCATCTCCACGACAATGTTGTCGGGCACCAGCTTGCCGCTCTTGACATATTCCGAGGCCTTGAGGCCGATCGGAGTCTTGGCCGCCATCTCGGCGCGGAAGATGTCGCCCGTGGCGAGGTGCGTGAAGCCGTACTTGGCCGCGAGGATCTTCGACTGGGTCCCTTTTCCGGAACCGGGAGCGCCGAGGAGAATGACGATCATCAGCTGCTCCCCACATTGAACCAGCGCTGCCGCAGCTTGCTCTTCTTCAAGAATCCTTCGTAGTGGCGCATGATGAGCTGCGCCTCGAGCTGGCCCATCGTGTCGAGGGCCACGCCGACGACGATCAGAAGGGCCGTGCCGCCGAAGTAGAAAGGAACGTTGAACTTCACGCGCAGCCAGTCGGGCAAAATCGAGATCGCGGCGACGAAAAGCGCGCCGCCCAGGGTGATGCGCTCGAGCACGCCCTCGATGTACTTGGCCGTCGGCTCTCCGGGGCGGATGCCCGGGATGAAGCCGCCGGACTTCTTCATGTTGTCGGCCAGGTCGACCGGATTGATGGACACGGAGTTGTAGAAATAGCAGAAGAAGATGATCAGGCCGCCATAGAGGAGCTGATATATCCAATTGCCCTGGCTGAGGAACTCGCCCAGTTTCTGCGCCCAGGCGGACTGCGGGGCGAAAGTGGCCGCCGTCATGGGCACCGACAGCAGCGAGACGGCGAAGATGACGGCGATGACGCCGGACTGGTCGACTTTGAGCGGCAGGTAGCTCTGCGCGCCGCCGTACATTTTGCGGCCGACCACCCGTTTGGCGTATTGGACGGGAATCTTGCGCTGGGCCGTCTCGACCCAGACGACCAGCATGATCACGATGAGCGCGGCCGCGGCGATCAAGACCGCCTGCACGATGCCGACTTCCTCGGCCTGGACGAGGCGGATCATGTTCATGACGCCGCCCGGGATGCGTTCTACGATGCCGGCGAAGATGATCAACGAAACGCCGTTGCCGACGCCGAACTCGGTCACCTGCTCGCCCAGCCACATGATGAAGACGGTTCCGGCGGTCAGAGTCAGCACCGTCATGAGGTAGAAGCCGGCCGACGGGTTGGAGACGACGGGGATATTGCCCGGAGTGGGCATCTTGCTGATGGCGATGGTCAGGCCGAAAGACTGGAAGGCGGCCAGGCCCAGCGTGAGGTAGCGGGTGATGGAGTTCAGCTTGCGCCGGCCGAGCTCCCCCTCTTTGTAGAGGCGATCCAGATAGGGCATGACGTGCGCGCCCTGCAAAAGGCTGATGATGATCGAGGCGTTGATGTAAGGCATCACGCCCATCGAGAAGATGGAGAAACGGGAAAGCGCGCCGCCGGAGAAGATGTTCAGGAAGCTCAGCAGGCCGCCGCGCTGGGCGTTGAAGATGGCCTGAAGGGCGTCGCCGTTGATACCCGGGATCGGGATGGCTGCCCCGACCCGGTAAATGGCCAGAGCGCCGAGGGTATAAAGAACCTTCTTGCGCAGGTCGGGACTTTCGACGGCGTCGGCGAAGCCTTTGATCACCGCGCGACAGTCTCCGCCGCCCCGCCGGCCTTCTTGATCTTCTCGGCCGCGCTGGCCGAGAAGGCGTGCGCCGAGATCTTATAGGCGCGCGAGAGCTCTCCGTCGCCCAAGACCTTGACCGGCCTCTGGCCCGAGATCAGGCCGTGGATCTTGAGCGCCTCCAGGGTGACGTCCTTTTGGTTTTTGAAAATGCGCTCGATGGATTCCAAGGAAACCACCTGATAAACCACCTTGAACGGACCGTTGGTGAAGCCCCGCTTGGGCACGCGCCGCAGCAGCGGAGTCTGGCCGCCCTCGAAGCCGATAAGCTTGCCGTCGCCCGAGCGAGAGCGCTGACCCTTCTGACCGCGGCCGGCCGTCTGGCCGCCGCCCGAGCCCTCGCCGATGCCGTAGCGCATGTGGCGGTGGCGCGACCCCAGCTTGGGTTTGAGCGAGCTGAGAGTGATGGCGGGAGCCTTGGGGGCCTCGGCCTTGGCCGTCTTCGTGGTCTTCTTGGTAGCCATGACGTTGATTCCTATGGGATTACTTGCCGCGCAGCTTGGCGATCTCTTCGCTGGTGCGCAGGCCGCGGAGGCACTCCATCGTGGCTCCGACGACGTTGAAAGGGTTGTCGCTGCCCAGGCTCTTGGTCAGCACGTTCTTGACGCCGGCCGCCTCGAGGACGGCGCGCACGCCGCCGCCCGCGATGACGCCCGTGCCGGGGGCCGCCGGCTTCATCCACACCTTGCCGGAGCGGAACTTCGCCACGATCTCGTGCGGGATCGTCGCGTTGACGAGAGGAAACTTGAGCAGGTTCTTCTTGGCCTGCGCGTTGCCCTTTTGAATCGAGGACTGCACTTCCTTGGCCTTGCCCAGGCCCGAACCGACCGTGCCCGCGCCGTCGCCAACGATGACCAGGGCCGAGAAGGAGAAGCGCTTGCCGCCCTTGACGACCTTCGCGACGCGGTTGAGGGAGACGACCGTCTCCTTGAAGCCGCTCTCATCGCGCTGCTGGTCGCGGCGCGGCCCGCGGGGACCGCCGCGGTAACCGCCCCGCCGCTGCTCGTGAGAAGGCGCGGAGGGAGCCTGGGGTACGGGCGCCGCCGTCGCGGGCGCCGCCGTGTTGGGAGCCTGATTTTCAGCCATGAATTTGATCCTCTTTAGAATTCGAGACCGCCGGCGCGGGCGCCGTCGGCCAGGGCCTTGACGCGGCCGTGGTAAAGATACGCGCCGCGGTCGAAGGCCACCTGCTTGATGCCCGCCGCCACGGCCTTCTTGGCCACCAGCTCGCCGACGAGCTTGGCCGTCGCCACGGACTTGCCGGACTTCGTCTTGGCCGCCTTGATCTCCTTGGAGAGCGAGGAAGCCGAGGCGAGAGTCTTGCCCTGGGCGTCGTCGATGATCTGCGCGTAGAGATAGCGCATCGTGCGGTGCACCGTCAGCCGAGGGCGGCCGTTGGCGCGCTCCATGATGTGATCGCGGGTGCGCTGCTTGCGGTATTCGAATCTAGTCCACTTGTCTTTCATGCGCCTGTCTCCAAAACTACTTCTTCGCGCCGCCGGCGCCCGTGCCCGCTCCGGCCGCGGTCTTGCCGGCCTTCTTGCGGATGTGCTCGCCTTGATAGCGGATGCCCGTGCCCTTGTAGGGCTCCGGCTTGCGCAGTTCGCGGATCTTCGCGGCGGTCTCGCCGACGAGGTCCTTGCTCGCCCCGGTGACCGTGACCAGCGTCTTCTTGGCATCGACGACGAGGGTCACGCCCTTGGGCGCCTCGAAAATAACCGGATGGCTCTTGCCGAGAGTGAGCGTGAGCTTCTGGCCGGCGACTTCGCCGCGGAAGCCCAGACCATGGATCTCGAGAACCTTCGAAAAGCCGGCGGCCGCCCCTTGCACCAGGTTGTTGATCCTGGCGCGGGACATGCCGTAGATCGCCGAGGCGTCCTTGGCCGCTTTGAGGTCGGCGGTGAGGAGCACCTTGCCCTCCTTGACCTCGGCCCTGACGATGGGGTGCAGCTGCTCCTTGAGCTCGCCCTTGGGCCCCTTAGCGACGACGGCGCCGTTGGAAACCGACACCTGCACGCCGCTGGGAATGACGACCGGCATCTTTCCGATTCTAGACATAAGCGCTTACCAGACCTGGCAGAGGATCTCTCCGCCCACTTTCTTTTCTTTGGCCTGCTTGTCCGTCAGAACGCCGCTCGGCGTCGAAAGGATCGTCACGGCGAAGCCGCTGCGGGCCTTCGGAATCTCTCGATAGGAACGGTAGATGCGCAGGCCGGGCTTGGAGACCCGCTTGATGCCGCGCACGACCGCTTCCTTGGTCGGCGAGTACTTCAGAAAAACGCGGATCGTGCCGCTCTTGCCGCCCTGGTTGTAGAGGGACTTGTAATTGGCGATGAAGCCCTCGTCCTTGAGGATGCGCACCACCTCCAGCTTGAGCTTGGAGTAGGGCACGTCCACGCGGTCCTTGAGCCGCATGTTCGAGTTGCGGATGCGAGTGAGGAGGTCGGAGATGGGATCCATGATTACCTACCAGGAAGATTTTCGGACGCCCGGGATCTGGCCCAGGTGCGCCATCTTGCGAAAGCAAATGCGGCAGAGGCCGAAGTCCCGGAAATAGGCCCGCGGCCGCCCGCAAATCTGGCAGCGATTGCGGTAGCGCGTGGCGAACTTCTGCGGCTTCTTCATCTTTGCGGCCCAAGCGGTGGTTGCCATGATTGGATCCTTGTCCCCGCTTAAGCGGCGACGGCCTCCTTCGGAGCGGCCTTGGCGGCGGGCTGCTTAAACGGCATTCCCAACGCGCGCAGGAGTTCGAAGGCCATGTCGTCGCGGCCGGCGTCGGTCACGACGGTGATGTTCATGCCGCGCTGCTTGGGAGACTTCTCGACGTTGACTTCGGGGAAGATCAGCTGCTCGCGCAGGCCCAGATTGTAGTTGCCCCGGCCGTCGAAGCCGCGGGCCTCCAGGCCCCGGAAGTCGCGGATACGCGGGATCGCCGTAGCGATGAGGCGATCCATGAACTCGTACATCCGGTCACCGCGCAGCGTCACTCGCACGCCGATCGGCATGCCCTCGCGCAGCTTGAAGTTCGAGATCGACTTCTGCGCCCGGCGCAGCTGCGGCCACTGGCCGGTGATCATGGCCAGCTCCTCGCGGGCCGCGTCGAGCATCTGGACGTTGTCGCGCGCCTCGGAGACGCCGATGTTGACGACGACCTTGAGCAGCCGCGGGCACTGGAAAGGGTTCCTGTAGCCGTGCTCCTCCATCAGGAAGGGAACGACTTTCTCGCGGTAGGCTTTCTTAAGCCGGGGCGTCGAATGCTTGACCTCGCGGCCGTCGGAGGTCTTCATGGTCGGGCCGGCGGTCTTGGCGGCCTTCGCCTCCAGGCCGGCCTTGCGGGCCGCCGAGGCCTTGGCCTTCGCTTTCTCGATTGCTGCTTGATCTTTCTCTTTTTCAGCCATGGGTTTCTCGAACTACAGGATCTGCTCGCCGCACTTGCGGCAGACGCGAACCAGCTCGCCGGTCTGAAGGCGGTCGAGCTTGGCGCGGATCGGCTTCTCGCACTTGGGGCAGACGAGCATGACGTTGGAATAGGCGATCGGGGCTTCCAGCTTCTGGATGCCGCCGGGGTCGACTTGCGTGCCCTTCTTGTGCTTGGTCACTATGTTGATCTTGCTGACCAGCACGCGCATGGAATCGGGCAAGACCTGGAGGATCTCGCCGGTCTTGCCCTTGTCCTTGCCGGACAGGACGACGACCTTGTCCTTCTTGCGGAGCTTGAGCTTGACCATGATCAGACGACCTCCGGAGCCAGCGAGATGATCTTGAGGTATTCCTTGTCGCGCAACTCGCGGGCCACGGGGCCGAACACGCGCGTCCCCTTGGGCTCGTTGTTGTCGTCGATCAGGCAAGCCGCGTTGTCGTCGAAGCTGATGTAGGAGCCGTCCGGGCGGCGCTTGTTGCGCACGGCCCGCACCACGACGGCCTTGACCACGTCGCCCTTCTTGATGGCGCCGTTGGGCAGGGCGTCGCGGACGCTGCAGACGATGATGTCGCCGAGCGTCGCGTACTTGCGATAGCTGCCGCCCATGACGTGGAAGCACTGCAGCTTCCGGGCGCCGGAATTGTCGGCGACGTTTAGGATGGAGCGAAGCTGGATCATATCACTTGACCTCGGCGGCCTTCTGCGCGGCCTTGACGACGCGAACCAGCCGCCAGCGCTTCGTCTTCGAAAGCGGGCGCGTGCTCATGATCTCCACCAGATCGCCCTCTTTGGAGGCGTTGGTCTCGTCGTGCACGGCGAACTTGCTGCTCTTGCGCATGATCTTCTCGTAAAAGCGGTGACGCACCGACCGGGCGACGGACACGATCCGGGTCTTGTCCATCTTGTCGGACACGACCACGCCCTCGAACCTCTTGCGCTGGGTGTCCCGGTCCTGCGAGTCGGCGTCCTGCGCCTTCGGGGCTTCTTTGACTTGGGCCTCTTTTCCCTTCGCCATTATTTCGTCTCCTGCTTTTCTTTGAGCCAAGTCTTGAACCGGGCGATGTCGCGGCGCAGCTGGCGCAGCTCGAGCGGATTGTCCAGCCGGGTCACGCGGTGCTTGAAGTTCAGCTTGAAATACTTCTCCTGGGCCGTGTGCAGCTCCGAAGCCAGCTCGGGGGCCGACAGGTTCTTCTTGGCCTCTCTGTCTTTCGCTTTCATGTTAGATGTGCTCGCGGGTCACGAACTTCGTTCGGATAGGCAGCTTGAACGACGCGGCGCGCAGGGCGCTCTGGGCGTCGGCCTGCGAGATGCCTTCGATCTCGAAAAGAACCCGGCCGGGGCGGATGACGGCGGCCCAGTGGTCGGGCGCGCCCTTTCCCTTACCCATGCGGGTCTCGGCCGGATGCTTGGTGATGGCCTTGTCCGGAAACACCCGCACCCAGAGCTTGCCGCCTTTCTTCATGTGGCGGCCGATGGCGACGCGCGAAGCCTCGATCTGGCGGGCGGTGACCCACTTCGGCTCGAGGGCCTTGAGGGCGTATTCGCCGAAGGCGATGCTCGTGCCGCGCTTGGCCGGCCCCTTGATGCGGGGATGGCTGTGCGGCTTGCGGTATTTGACTCTCTTGGGCATCAACATGGCAAATCTCCTACGCCGCCGGCGCCTCGGGCGCGGGCGCGGCTTGAGGCGCGGGCGCCTCCGCGGCGACCTCGGGCACGGCCGTCGGGGCCGGGGACGTCTTGGCGAGCTTCAAGAGTTCTTTCGGGCTCTTGACGAAAAGCTGCTTCTTGAAAATCCAGCACTTCACGCCGATGAGGCCGGCCGTGGTGAAGGCCTCGGCATGGCCGTAATCGACGTCGGCGCTGAAGGTGTGGAGCGGCACCCGGCCCTCGCGCGCCCACTCGCGGCGGGCGATCTCGGAGCCGTTGAGGCGGCCGCCGACCATCACCTTGATGCCCAAAGCGCCGGACTGCATGGTGCGCTCCATCGCGCGGCGCATGGCGCGGCGATGGGCGATGCGCTTCTCGAGCTGCACGGCGATCGCTTCGGCGACCAGGCGGGCGTCGAGCTCCGGGTCCTTGATCTCCATCACATTGATGAACGTCTTGCGGCCCGTGAGGTTCTCGATCTGGCCCCGGATGGCCTCGATATCGGCGCCCTTCTTGCCGATGACGACGCCGGGGCGGGCGGTGTGGATGTTGACGCGCAGATAGGAGCCGGCGCGCTCGATGCCGACCCAGCTGACGGCCGCCTGCTTGAAGGTGCGCTTGACCAGGCTGCGGATCTTGAAGTCCTCGCCGATGAGCGCCGGCATGTCGCGCTGGGAGAACCACTTGGACTCCCAATCGTGGATGTAGCCGAGGCGGACGGAATTCGGATGGATTTTATTGCCCATGGTTATTTCTTCCCGTTTTGCGGCTCATCGGACACGACGACCGTCAGATGGCAGACCTTGCGCTTGAACGTCATCGCCCGGCCCTGCGGGGCGGGCATGACTCGCTTCATCTGGCCCATCGGGCCCATCGTCGACCAGCACTCCTTGACGTAAACCTGCGCCGGGACCAGCGTCTTGCCCGCGCGGCCGGCCTTGATGACCAGGTTGGCGGCGGCGGACTTGACCGTCTTTTCGATCATCTGGCCGCAGATCCGCGGGATCATCGGAAGAAGCTCCTCGGCCTGCAGCACGGACTTGCCGCGGATCTCCTTAAGGACCTGCGCGACCTTGCGCGTCCCGAAGCGTTGAAAACGAGCGTGTGCGGTGGCTTCCATTGTTCTTGTCCTTACGTCAGAGCGGAGGATTCTTTGTGCGTGCCGCCGTGCGACTTGAAGAAGCGCGTGAACGAGAACTCGCCCAGGCGGTGCCCCACCATCTGCTCCGTGATGTAGATGGGCAGGAACTTGCGGCCGTTGTGCACGGCGAAAGTGTGCCCCACGAACTCGGGCGGGATCGTGCAGGCCCGCGCCCACGTCTTGATGACCTTCTTGTCGCCGCTCTGGTTCATCTTTTGAACCTTCTCGAGCAGCCTCGGGTCAACGAAAGGTCCCTTCTTGGTCGATCGTCCCATGGTTAACCTCTAAGCTTGTTGCTGAGCCCGCCGGCGATCCTGCACGATGAGCCAGCTCCAGATCTTCTTCTTCTTGCGCGTCTTATAGCCCTTCGCCAGCTGATTCCACGGAGACTTCGGGTGGTTGCCGCCCTTGGACTTTCCGCGGCCGCCGCCCATCGGGTGGTCGGTGGCGTTCATGGCGCCGCCGCGGACCGTCGGCCGGATGCCGCGATGGCGGGACCGGCCGGCCTTGCCGAGGCTGATCGTGTTGTGGTCGGTGTTGGAGACCTGGCCGATGGTCGCCATGCAGCCGTCGGGAACCATGCGGATCTCGCCCGAGGGCATCTTGAGCTGGGCGTAACCGGCGTCCTTGGCCATGAGCTGGGCCTGGGAGCCCGCGGCACGCATCATCTGGCCGCCGCGGCCCGGGACGAGTTCCACGTTGTGCACAAACGTGCCTTCCGGGATGTTCTTGATCGGCAGCGCATTGCCCACGCGGATGTCGGACTCCGGGCCGCTGACGATGGTGTCGCCGACCTTGAGACCGACGGGGTGAATGACGTAGCGCTTCTCGCCGTCCTTGTAATTGACCAGGCAGATGCGCGCCGAGCGGTTCGGGTCGTACTCGATGGTGGCGATGGTGCCCGGGATGCCGAACTTGTCGCGCTTGAAGTCGACCACGCGATAGGCCCGCTTGCTGCCGCCGCCCTGGTGGCGCACCATCAGCGTGCCGGTGTTATTGCGGCCGCCCGTCTTGAGGAGCCGCGTCAACAGGCTCTTTTCCGGCCGGTCGGTGGTCAGCTCGGAATAGTCGGCCGAGGACATGCCGCGGCGCGACGGGGTGTACGGCTTGAAAGTTTTGATCGCCATGTTAGCTTGCCTGCTCCGCGAAATCGATCTTCTGCCCGGCCTTGAGCGTCACGACGGCCTTCTTCCAATCCGGGCGCACGCCCCCGCCGCGGCCGTAGCGGCGGAATTTGCCGCCCACGATCATGGTGCGCACGCCCTCGACCTTGACCTTGAACAGCTCTTCGATGGCGCGCTTGATGTCGGCCTTGTTCGCCGAGACGCTCGTCTCGAAGACGTACTGATTGAACTTCTCCTTGAGAACCGTGCTGCGCTCGGTCAGCAGCGGCCGCACGACGGTTCCGAAGATCTCTTTCTGGGACATGGGAGCCTCTAGTTCCACCGGGCCCCGAGCTTCTCGAGCGCGGAGCGGGTCATGACGAGCTTGCGGCTGCGCAGGACGGTATAGGCGTTGAGGTCTCCGGCAAGCAGGACCTCCACGTTGGGGATGTTGCGGCTGGCTTGCGCGAGCTTGGCATCCGGCTGATCGAGCACGACGATGGTGCGCCCGTCGCAGCCCAGCTTCTTGAGGATCTCGGCCACGGCCTTGGTCTTCGGCTGCTCGACGGAGAAGGCGTCGACGAAGAGGACGCCGCCGGCCTGATAGCGAGCGGCCAGGGCCTGAGCCAGCGCCGCCTTGGCCTTCTGGCGCGGGATCGACAGCAGGACGCGGCCGGCCTTGGGGCCATGAGCGATGCCGCCATGGCGCCAGAGCGGCGAGCGGTTGGAGCCCGCGCGGGCGCGGCCGGTGTGCTTCTGCTTCCAGGGCTTGCGGCCGCCGCCGGAGACCTCGGTGCGGGTCTTGGTGTTGGCGGAATACGCGCGCTGGTTGTTGAGATAGACGGTCACGTACTCGTGCAAGAAAGACTTCGACGGCTTGAGGCCGAAGACCTTCTCCTGGAGCTCGACTTTGCCGACTTCCTTGCCTTGAGCGTTGAGCAGTTGCGCTTCCATGTTCGATTCCTACGCCTTCTTCGGCGCCGAGGGCTTCTTGCCAGCCGGAGCGATGATGTTGCCCATCTTGTCCTTTCGGACCGTGGGCTTCTGGACCTCTTTGCGGACCTTCTTCGACTTGACCGTCTCGGAGACGGTGACCAAGCCCCCTTTGGGCCCGGGAACGGAGCCGTTGATGTAAAGCAGATCGCCCTTGACCTCGATGACCTCCAGCTTGAGCATGGAGATGATCTCGTGGCCCATGTGGCCGGCCATGCGCTGGCCGGGGAGCACGCGGCCCAGGGCGCGGCGCGACGCCAGCGAGCCCGGAGAGCGTTCCTTGTCGGAGGCGCCGTGGCTGGCCGGCATGCCGAGGAAGTTGTGGCGCTTCATGACGCCGGCGAAGCCCTTGCCCTTGGACGTGCCCTGCACGTCGACGTAGTCGCCGGACTTGAAGACGCCGTCGACGATGACGGTCTGGCCGGCCTCAAATCCCTTGATATCGGCGACGCGGACCTCGCGCACCCAGCGCGCCGGGGAGACCCCGGCCTTCTTGAACTGGCCGAGCTGGGGCTTGGCGATGTTCTTTTCCTTGCGGAGGCCGTAGGCGAGCTGCACGGCGTTGTAGCCGTCCTTGCCCTCGGCCGACTTGACGCGCAGAACCGGGCACGGGCCCGCCTTCACGATCGTGACGTCGTAAAGCTGCTTATCCTTGGGATGGTAGACCTGAGTCATGCCGACCTTCTCGCCCAGGATAGTGCGGAAGGCAGCCGGCGCCTTCTTCGCGCCGTCCGTCTTCGCTTCCGTCGTCGTCTCTGCCTGCTCAGCCATGCTTTCCTCTATATAGCCAAAAAAAGACCCTTCACCTTGGCGCCTATTGTTTTCGCGCTCTTCGGTGCGGACGTCTCAACGACTCAATGTCAATTACAGCTTGATTTCAACATCGACGCCGGCCGGAAGGTCGAGCTTCATCAGCTCGTCCACCGTCTTCGACGTCGTGCTGTTCAGCTCGATGAGGCGCTTATGAACGCGCATTTCGAACTGCTCACGCGATTTTTTGTCGACGTGGGGAGACCGCAGGACCGTGTACTTCTTGATGTGAGTCGGAAGCAGAATGGGGCCGGAAACGACCGCCCCAGTACGCTGTGCCGTCTCAACGATCTTGCCTACGCTCGCATCGAGAACGCGGTGGTCGTACGCCCGGAGCCTAATGCGGATTCTCTGCTGCGGATTGCTTGTCTCGGCCATAGCTATTATACCTTAGTTTTGACGATTTTAAACACGGTTTCTTAGGCCGTGACTTCGCTGACGACGCCGGCGCCGACGGTGTGGCCGCCCTCGCGCACGGCGAAGCGCAGGCCCTTCTCCATGGCGATCGGCGCGATGAGCTCGACGTCGATGTCGATGTTGTCGCCCGGCATCACCATCTCGACTCCCGCCGGC
>DAIDHI010000008.1 GCA_027452025.1 Elusimicrobiota bacterium
GACTGCGGCACGGCAGGCGTCTCTGACGTTGTGACTTCCATGGCGACCTCCATTCTATCACGGCCCACGGAAGGGCAACGCCGCTTCAACTGTCAGTTAATTCAACGGCAAAAGTCTCCAATTTAAGCTGGTCCTGAACAGCATTTTAATTCTGGGGCATCTGCGGATCAGATTTGGAAGGCGATCGTGGCATTCGCCTCAACGAACGGGACAATAACACTAAGCGATAAAGAGAGCGGGCTCCTTAATAAACGGATCTTCTATCCTGGCGAAGGATATGTGCAGGAGCGATTCGCTTTGGAGTCGAAGCCCGCGAGTGGATACTTGCCAGGATACTCAAGTCTTTGGGTGTATTCCGACGTTTTCCCTTCAGGCTCGATAGACGAGAACATTTATGATCTTCAGCGGAGAAATCTAATTCTCAGTGCGAAGAACGACTTTCTTTTTTTTGAAACGGAACTGAAGGATAGACAGATTCCGTTCTTCAAGGATGCAACGGAAAATGGAATTGTCTATTCTACTGGGCCAGTCGGGGCGCAGGCTCCAGCACAGAATGGGAACGTGTCTCGCTAACCCTTCCGCTCCGGCCGCCCGCTCGGTAGGAACGAAGGAGCTAGTGACGCATCGGCAGAGCGAATAAAATGCCAGCACAAGTGACTGCCGAATTTTTGGCGCTCATCAGCAGTTTAATCATTGCAGGTGTGACCTATTGGTTCACAAAGAAGCGGGAGCGGGAAGCTGAGTGGCGGAAAGAGAAGCTGGAGCATTACAAAGAATTCGTGGCCAGCCTGAATGGCGTTGTCTCGGGTGACAGCACTCCTGATGGCCAGCGCGCCTCAAATGGTGATCGAATCGCTTTATGATTTTCAGCATGCAATTAAGGAGTCGAATCCGGATAAGAGCGAAGAGGGCCACGATAGAATGATCGCAAGGCTTTTCTTGGAAATTCGGAAGGATCTTAAAATTGCGCCAGCGGATGATCCGAAAACCTTCGCGGTTCGTCTCTGGGCTTCTGGCGTTGGGCCGAGAAAAGCAAGATGAAGAGAGATAAAGGAACGATTCTGTCGGAGATTAGGAGAACTGCCTCTGAGAATGGAGGTGCACCGCTGGGCTGGCGCCGGTTTGAAGAAGTTACGGGTATCGGATACTACGAATGGTACGGCCAGTTTTGGACGCGGTGGGGTGACGCTGTCAGGGAGGCAGGATTTGAGCCAAACCGAATGGCGGAGGCTTACTCAGATGACTTTCTAATTGAGAAATTAATAGCCCTCACGCGACGGCTCGGACGTGTTCCGGTGCACGGCGATCTCCGTCTTGAGGTGAAGGTTGATCCAACATTCCCTTCCGATAAGGTTTTTCGCCGGCTGGGAACAAAGCCCGAGCAGGTTTCTCGCGTGATCGCGTTTTGCGAGTCGCGCGAGGGGCATTCGGATGTCTTAACCCTTTGGCGGCAAGCAAAGCCTATTCACCCAGTCACTCAGGAGACTGTTGAGTCTTTCACACCGGCAGTTGGATATGTCTATCTCCTTCAGCATGGATCGCGAAGGGAGTTTAAGATCGGTCGGACAATGAACCCGATTCGAAGAGAGGGTGAAATCAGTCTGCAATTGCCTGAGAAGCTTGAGCCCATCCACTACATAAAAACAGATGACCCGTCAGGGGTTGAACGTTATTGGCACAATCGCTTCGCAGATCAAAGGAAAGAAGGTGAATGGTTCGCCCTGACCCCACAAGACGTGAAGGCATTTAAGCGCTGGAAAAATATTTTTTAGGACAGCTTACCTTCAAGGCCGGCGCCGCTTCTGTGCGTTGCCTTGCGACCAGCAGCACCATCTTATCAGTCGCTGGATTTCAGCGATTTCTCTAGCCGAACGATTATTTCGCTGTTGAGGCTTCTTCGGCTGGAGTCCGCTGCTATCTGTATCTGCTTGTGAAGGCTTTCGGGAAGCCTGAGCATCAACCCCACTAAGTTTTCCCGCTTCACCTTGGTTATCTTAGGCATAAATAATCCCCTTGACAAAATGACACTATAGTAGTATCATATTGACAGTTAGACACTATATTTCTACTGCCATGGTATCAAATAGCGAGGCGATCCAAATGAGGCCATTCCTGATGCTCGTTGTCGCGCCTATCGATCTGCAAAATAAAAGCTATCGGGACGCCCGGCGAATTTACAAGCAGCAGTATCGGCAAGCTGTTAAGGTGACGGAACACATCGATCCCGTCGCCAACTGGAAGATACTCATGAATTTCTATCTCCCGAAGGATATGGGGCTCCGCGACGTGGCATTCAAGCTGCCTCCCTTGAAAGAGAGCGAGTTCTCGTTTTGGCTCCTCGACAAGGTCGGGCTAGGGAAGAGTCGAAATTAAGGGCCGCATGAAAGCACAGAAACAGCGATCTCAAGTCTATAAACCAATAGGGGCAAGGAAATTGCCTCTCATTGGAGGTCGCGATGCAGGAAAAACAATCGGAGTCGTGCCGCTGGCTGAGGCCGGCGGATGTGGCCGGGAAATTTTGGATCAGCGCAAAGACCGTGCAACGCTGGTGCCGCTCGGGAATTCTTCCGTGCGTGAAGGCGGGCCCGCGCTTATGGTTGATCGATGGGGACAGGCTCGATGAAATGCTTCAGGAGAATCAGGACTTTGCTGGCTCGGGAGATCTGTCATGAGCGCTCCTGGATGGACGGCTCACTGTCAGTCTTGCCGGTGTTCCGGCGATCTCGCCGGCGCCGCGATATGGGAAATGCCGATTCCGGCGCCGGCGGACGGTTTGTTGACCATGGAGGAAGCGGCCAAGAAGCTCCGGCGGAGTTATTTCTGGCTGGCGCGCCATTGGAAGAAGATGGGGCTGCACCCCAGCAACTTCGGGCACCCGTACCTCTTCGATGAAAAGGAGATCGACCGCTACATCGAGGAGCATCGTTACAGCTACAGAGGAAGGCCCAGGAAGCATTAGGCGGGCGAGGCGATTCAGTGTTGGTGGAGAGAGACGGAGATCGGGTCTACTTCGAGTATCACGTAGGGAAAACCTACGTCCGGAGAACCGTCTCTCTCCACGCGCTGACCGACTTCCTTATCGGCGGTCCGCCGCCGGAATCGAATTTGGTGCCAGGCAAGGAGCCTGTGACCTTTGAGAGGTTCGTTGAGGAAGTCTATTTGCCCATGAGCGCCAAGCATCGCTTGAAGCCGTCGTCCTATGAGCGCGAAGTGGGCTTGACCAAGGCGCTCGGCCGGATGTTCGCCGCCAAGAACCTGCACGAGATCGCGAAGGCGGATTGGGAAAGATATAAGGACGCGCGGCTCAGCGGCCGGCTGGAAACTCATGCCAAAGAAGGGACCGTGCTCAAGGAATTTAAGTGCCTCCGCGCCGTCCTTGCCTATGGCGTCGATATGGGCTTGCTCCGGCGCAACGTCATGGCCGACGTCAAAAAGTTGGGCTTGGCGGACGGCAACCGCGCGGATATTTGGCTGACGAAAGAAGAGATTGGAAAACTCATGGAGAAGCTGTCCGAGCCATTCAGGTCTTTGTTCGAGTTCCGAGTTTTGACCGGGGCGCGGCCCGACGAGACCAGTCGATTCGGTCGGCAAGACATCTACTGGGATAGGGGGGAGATCCGGCTCTTCAACTCGAAGAGGAAGAAAAATTCCCGGGCGCCGGTTTACCGCTTCCTGAACATCAAATCTCTGGGCCGACGGTTTGAAGTGCTCTTGAAACGGCTGTCCCCGCATCCAGAGAGCGGCGTTTTCTTTTATAACTCCGAGACCGGCATCCCCTATTCGAGGGTCCACGTCGCGCGCGTGTTCAAGGAAGCTCTCATGGAGTCGAAAGTCGAAAAGGACGCCGTCGCTTACGACCTGCGCGGGACGTTCGCCATGCACCGGGCGATGGTCATCAAGACTTTCCGGCAGCTACAGACCGAGTTGGGCCACTCGACGCCGGCGTCGATCCAGCATTACTTGGATCAGGCCGAGCGTTTCGACCCGAAGGAGTCGATCTTCTACGAAGAGGACGGCGCCGGCGAGGCGTGAAACGGTGTGCAGTCGAGTGTGCAGTTTTCGGCAAAAACCGGCAAAAAGAAGCAACGGGTCGTCAGCGAAACGGAGGACGAAAAATATGAGATTACGTCGAGAAAACAACGTCTTCGGAGGGGAAATAAAACATGCCCCCAAGGAGAATCGAACTCCTGTTTCAGCCTTGAAAGGGCCGCGTCCTAGCCGTTAGACGATGGGGGCGAAAAGCCGGAAAGTCCCTGAGCCCGGAGGGATTCGAACCCTCGACCCCACGCTTAAAAGGCGCGTGCTCTACCCCTGAGCTACGGGCTCGCCAGCGCAGATTATAGCCCATTTCGCGCCCCCTAGTATTGGTCCGGATCATCTATTACACTCCTCGGGATGCGGGATCATCCGCCGGGGACGGGGATTCTATCTCGCCCGGCCGTCCAAGCGGGCATCGTCTTCGTTCTGGCGCTGCTGCAGGGGACGCTCTTGTTCCGCTCGTTCTTCAGAGGCGCGAGCACTTGGGAGTTCGCCGCTTACGCGGAGATCGGGCGCAACATCCTGTGCGGCCACGGCTTTACGACCCGCATCCTCTATCCCGGGACGCTGGCGATCCTCGACCGACGGGGGCTCGGGGCCGCGCCCTACACCCCCGTCATCCAGCGCTTTCCGCTGCCGGCCTTCGTCAGCGCCGCGTCCCAGGCGCTCTTCGGTTCGACGGATTTCGGATCCGTGGCTGGGACGATCGCGTTCTTCGCGGCCTGGGTGGCGCTCGTGTATGCGGTCGGGCGCAAATGGTTCTCGTCCGCGACGGCCGCCGTCGCGGCCGCCTTCTTCGCGTTCGATCCTTCGGGGCTCAAGTACTTCGTGCTGGGGAATTTCCCCGACATCCATTACGGAGCGCTGCTGTTCGCGTTTCATTTCCTGCTGGCTTCCAGCGAGTCTCGTCTCCGCGCGAAAAGGGCGGCCGCGCTCGGGGCTTTGGGCGGCGGCGTCTGGCTGGCGCGCCAGAATTTTTGGATCGGGCTGCCCGTTTACCTCGCCTTCATTCTCTTGCGAGACGTCGACCGGCGACGGGGACTGGCGTCCTGCGGGATCTTTTTGGCCGCCTTCGGCGCGGTGACGTTTCCCTTCCTGGCGTCCGCGGCCAGGGCCGGCGCTCTGGTGACGCCGGATGGACTGTGGAATCTGGCCTATCTCGTCACGACGAAGGGGCAGCCGTGGATGGACTTCCGCGTCTACTCCCTGGCCCAGGTCCTCGCGAGGTGGCCGCAGGTCCTGTGGAAGGGCCTCTCCTCCGCGCATACCATGCTCCTCGACTTGCCGACGATCTGGCAGCTGCAGTTCGTTTGGCCGTTGCTGCCGTTGGGGGCCGCCGCGCTGCCGGCGGGCGCGCCGCGGCGGTTTGGATGGCTCAATTTATGCGTCTTCGCGCTGCAGGCGCCGCTTTTTTCGATGCTGAGGACCGAGTCGGGAAACCTGGGCGTCTCTTATCGCTATTTCTTTTGGGCGTGCCCCGTGCTGATCCTCATCGCCGTTCACGGGGCGAGCGTTCTGCTCAGCCGCTGGTCTCGTCGCGGGCGAGCGGCGGCTCTCGCGGGCTGGGCGGTCCTCAACGCCTGTCTTTTCCTTCCTTTCTATACGCACGGCCTCGTGGCCTACCGGTCCGGCCATCCGGGAGGAGACGATCCGTCGGCGTGGCCCGAAATCCGCTACTTCCGGACGCATACCCCGGCCGGCAGCTCCGTGATCACCAACATCCCCTGGCTGATGGGCTGGTACGCCTCGGTTTCGGCGATCGCGCTGCCGAACGATCCCGCCGCAGTCGCGCGCATCGCCGCAGCGCGGCCAAGCTCCTATTTATTCCTTTCCTTCATACGGGCCGGCTCGCTCGGAGACTACCCGAGCTGGCTGGCTCTCTTGCGCCCGCGCCCCGCAGCGCTCGCCGATTATTGCCTTAAGAACGGCTTCCGTTTCGTCGGGATCATGCCGGGCGTAGGCGCCCTCATCGAGCTCCATCCGCAAGCGGGCTCGGCTCAGCCTTCGGCTTCGACGGTGCCGTCCTCGTAGAAGGAGCGCACCTCGTATTTCGCGGCGCCCCAGATGAAGACGAGGCTGATGGCCAGCATGAGGCCTGCGAAGAAGAAGAAGAACGTCGAGCCGGAGAAGACGTTGACGGCGGCGATGTAGGCGGTGAAAAGGTCGCCGGCGAAGACCGTGAGCAGCCAGAAGCTCATGATCGTGCTCTTCATGGAGGGCGGAGCCTGGGTGTAGGCGAACTCGAGACCGGTGATCGAGACCATGACCTCGGCGACGGCCATCAGGAAATAGGGGATGAACTGCCAGGCGATGGAGATTTGCCTGCCGTGGTCCAGCGCGGCTTGGATCAAAGCCACCGAGACGAAGGAGGAGACGGTGACGATCATTCCCGCGCCCATGCGGCGCAGCGCCGTCATCTTGACGCCCAGCTTCTCGATGAACGGGTAGACGCCGCCCGAAAAGACCGGGATCAGGGCGAGGATCAAAATAGGGTTGATCGCCTGCATCTGCGCGGCCTCCACGTGGAAGCCGAAGATCGTGGGAATCATCTTGGTGCCCTGCACGACCCACGAGGAGCCCGCCTGATCCCAGAGCGACCAGAATATCGAGACGGTGATGAACACCTTGAAGATGTTGGCGGCGGCCTGGGCGGCCTCGACGTCCGAGGCCTTGAACTTCTCTCGCGCCACGTCGAAGAGCTTCTGG
The DNA here is from genome assembly GCA_027452025.1 of Elusimicrobiota bacterium. Taxonomy (GTDB): domain Bacteria; phylum Elusimicrobiota; class Elusimicrobia; order UBA1565; family UBA9628; genus DAIDHI01. The sequence continues at coordinate 6,745 of DAIDHI010000008.1, forward strand.
CCGGGCTGCCTCTTGCGGCGGTTCTTGAGCGCGTAAAGCAGCACCGGCATGAAGCCGGCGGCGCCGGTTTTCTTGGACGTCGGAGCGTTGATGTAGCGCTTGCGGCCCAGCCAAAAGACGAAGGTGGCCACGCCCATGAGCGCTCCGGGGATGCCGAAGGCGACGCTCGCGCCGAAGTGCGGCAGCACCCACGGGATCATCAGCGTCGAGAAAAACGAGCCGAAGTTGATCGACCAGTAGAAGAGGTCGTAGACCTTGCTGACGAGGTGCTTGTTTTCGCCGGTGAACTGGTCGCCGACGTAGGCCGAGACGCAGGGCTTGATGCCGCCCGAGCCCATGGCAATGAGGGCCAGGCCGGCATAGAGCCCGGCGGAGCTGTCGCCCCACAGCGCCAGCGTGCCGTGGCCGGCGCAGTAGAACAGCGACAGGTAGAGGATGGTGTTGTATTTTCCCCAAAAGCGGTCGGCGATGTAGCCGCCGATCAAGGGGAAGAAATAGCAGGCGCTGACGAAGAGGTGGAAGACGGCCTCGGAATGCGAGGCGGCCATCTTCAGCTGCGAGACCATGAAGATGACCAGGATGCTGCGCATCCCGTAGAAGCTGAAGCGCTCGCAGGCCTCGTTGCCCACGATGAACTTGATCTGCGGGGGAAAGCGCGCGGACCTCGGCTTATCCGGAGTCGGGGACTCCACGGCGGTCGGCATCCGCGGATTTTATCATTTCACGCCCTCTTGGTGAACGTGATCCGGACGCTGTCCTGTCCCCTTGTGACGCGCGCCGTGCGGTAGTCGGCGTCGGCGGGAACGGGCAGGGAAATGGTCTTTGGCTGGAAGAACCTCCACTCGTGCGGCGTGCCGGGCGGCTCCTGGCGCGCGTAGGACAAGGTGACGCGGCGTTGGCCCACGGTCACCTCCACGGACTGCTCCGACAAGTCGGGAACGCGCACGACGAGGCTGACGGCCTCGTCGCCCCGCTCGATCGAGGCGTCGACGCCCGAGGTCAGGCGGTCGACGAGCTCGTCGAGGCGGCGCACCTCCGCGAAGGCCTGGTCGTCGGGCATGTTCAGGATGTCCTGGATCTCCTTCTGGGTGTCGTTGAGGCGAGACGAGTCGAGCTTCGCGAAGTCGTCGGGCGAGCTCGGCGGCGAGACCAGCACCAAGGCGCCGTCGGCGCCCTGCGCGAGCACTGCGACTGCCATGGCCAGTGACACGGACCGTAGGTCCATAACCACCTCCCCGCAGCGTGACTCTGGGCTTATTCTAAGGGAAGCGGCGGCGTCCGGGCGGTCAACGTCTTGAGCCGGTTTTTACCAGTCGGTTGGACGGTAGTCCTTGAAGAACTTCCCGCAGGCGTGCTCGCCGGTGCGCAGGCCGGAGAAGACGGGGTCGACGACGCGCGCCGCGCCGTCGACGATATCCAGCGGGGGCTCGAAGTCGAGCTCGACGCGCTTGCGCTCGGAATGGACGGCGGGGTCCTCGTCGGTGACCCAGCCGGTGTCGACGGCGTTCATGTGGATGCCGTCGCGCGCGTAGTCCGGCGCCGAGGTCAGCGTCATCATGTTGAGCGCGGCCTTGGCCATGTTGGTGTGGGGGTGCTTGTCGGTCTTGGTGCGCCGGGAGAAGCTGCCTTCCATCGCGGAAACGTTCACGATATGTTTCCCGGAGAAACGGCGGCGGAGCATCAAGGGCCGCAATTTGCCGCAGAGGATGAAAGGCGCCACGGCGTTGATGAGGTGGACCTCCAGCATCTCCGGCGTGGCGACCTCGCCGAGCGTCAGCCGCCAGGTGTTGCGGGCGCGAAGATCGATCTGCTGGAGGTCGGCGTCGGTGCGGCCGGACGGGAAGACCTCGGGAGGGCAGTCCTCCTCGTCGTAGGCATAGGGCAGTTGGGACAGGCGCGCCGAGTCGCGCAGTCCGACGCCGGTGCGGCCGCTGGTGGCCGACCACTGCGTCAGGCTCGTCTCCACGGCGGCGCCGTCGGCCGCGACGAGGGCGGGCGCAAGCCCTGCGACGCAGTCGTAGTGGCGCGACAAAAGCGTTCGCGCCCGGGCGTCGAGCTGCGCGGCGGGCCGCAGTTCGTTGGCTAGCAGGTGCGAATAGTAGGCCGGCGGGCGGCGCACCGTCTGAGCGGCGTTGTTGATCAATATCTCGAGGCCTTCCTCGGTCTGGCACAGATAGCGGCAGAGCAGCTCCACGCTGGGCGCGTGGCGCAGGTCCAGGCCGTGGATCTGAAGGCGGCCGCTCCAGGAATCGAAGTCTTTTTCGCGCGCGTAGCGCAGCGCGGCGTCGTGGGGAAAGCGCGTCGTGACGATCACCTTGGCTCCGGCGCGCAAGAGCAGCAGCGCCGCCTGGTAGCCGATCTTGACGCGCGCGCCGGTGACGAGCGCGGTCCGGCCGCGGAGATCCGCGGTCTGGAAGCGCTTCTCGTAGTTGAAGGCCGCGCATGAGGGGCACATCGAGTCGTAGAAGAAGTGGACGTCCCGGTAGGGCGCGTGGCAGACGTAGCAGCCGCGAGGCTTGTTGAGCGTTCCGACGGCTTCTGCGTGCGCGCGGCCGGGAGCCTCGTAGACCGAGGCGCGGCGGACCTGGCGGATCCCGGAGGCGGCGCGCACCTCGCGGTCTGCGGCGCGCGAGCGGGCGCGCTTGACCTTGCGCACGGCCTTGGCCTTCTTGGCGAGCTCGAGGCGCGTCGGGCGAGAGAGGCGGCCCGCAGCGGTCATCAGCGCCACGCGCAGATCGTCCGGCAAGGCGGCCAGACGCGAGCGGTCGGCTACGGCGGCCTCCAGCAACTCCACGCAGCGCTTGGCTTCGTCGGCGTTCATCTTGGAGATTTTACAACGAATTGATATCCTTACGCCCGATGCGCCAGGTTCCGGCCGCGGGAATCAACCTGTTCCAACTCATTTACGTCCTCATCCGCGAATACGAGGAGAAGGCCGGGCACGCGCCATTGAACCTGTCGCTGGGCAATCCCGACGGCGTGCCTCCGCAGCCCCTGCGCGAGCTCCAGGCGCGCTTCGCCGCCGAAGCGGCCTACGATTATCACACCTACGCCGAGGACAAGGACCTCTGCTCGTTTGCGCAGAACATGATCCGGCTCCACTCCGGCGTCGATCCGGCGCGGTACCCTCATTTGAAAGCTCTGCCCATCGCCGGCATAAAGACCGCCACCGCCGTGCTGCCGTTGGCCTGCGGCCTCGCGAAGCGCCGGCAAGAGTTCTCCATCGTCTCGAATCTGCCGGCCTACGACATCATCGGCACCTGGGGCGCGGGCTACCTGGGCGCGAAAAGGACCGTCTGGCCCCTGTTGTCCTCGGAAAATATGCGGCTTAACGCGGCACGCCTGCGCGAGGCTTTGCGCGGCGGGGCGCGCCCGGACCTCGTCTTCGTCGTGAGGCCGGGCAACCCCGCGGCGGTGGGAGCGACGGCCCCGGAGTGGAAGGCCCTCATTGAGCTGTGCCTGGAGAAGGGCTCCCGTCTGGTCAATGACGGCGCTTACGCGGGGCTTTCGAACCCCGGCGGGCACGTGTCCTTGGCCGCCGTCGCCAAGGATTTCCCGCAGCTGGAATGGCTCGAGCTTTACTCGGTGAGCAAGTCCTTCAGCGACCCGGGCGCGCGCTTGGGCGCCTTGGTCGGCTCGCGCGATTTCGTCGACGACTTCGTGATGGTCAAGGGAAACACCGACTCCGGCCCCGTGCCGTCCGTCATGGCCGCCTACGGGACTTTCTTTCAGCAAGACGGCGCGGCGGCCCGCGCCCTGTCGGAGCTGCGCGACCTCTATCAAAGGAGGCTGGACTACCTCGTGCCGCGCCTCAAGGCCGCGGGGCTGCGGCCGGCCTGCGAGACCGAAGCCGGCTTCTTCACTCTCTGGAAGGTCCCGCGCAAGGTCCTGGGCGTGGACCTGGCCTCGGCTCCCGGCGTCAAGGACTTGCCCGCGCACGAGGCGTTCAACCGGCTGGTGATCGAGCGGACCGGGATCGTCGGCGTCCATTTCGAGGGCCCGGCCGAGGGCGGCGGGACCGAGCCGCTCGTGCGCTACGCGGTCTGCACGGACGTGCTGTCCGCGCGGTTCCAGCGCCGCTTCGAGGCGGAGCTGTCTCGCCTCAAGCCGCAGTATTAGGCTCGCCTTTGACGACGCGGGTGCCCGCGATGAAGTCGTGGGCGCAGCGCCGATCTCCCCGAAAGATCATCAGAGTGTCGGCCAGCCAGTAGAACGGGACCAGGTTGAGCAGGCCGGACACGATCGTGCGCTTGATCACGTTGGTGAAAAAGCCGCCGTTGTCGCCGTCTTGCAGGCGCACGATCCTGATGTGCAGCAGCCTCTTGCCGATGGATTGGCCTCGCGTGGCGAGCAGCCAGAACTGGGCGGCGGTCAAGGCCAGGATCAGCGCCGCGCCCAGCGCCGAGAGAGGGAGATCTACGTCGGCTTTGATGAGCGCATAAGGGAGCACGAAGAGGAGCCCGTCGATGATGGCCGCCTTCAGGCGCTCGCCCCGGCTTGCGAGGTCTTCCTCGTCCATGCGCGAAGGGTAGCAGCGGCGGCCTCGGGTGTCAAGATTGGCGAAGGTCGGCTGCGTCGTTTGGTAGAATCCATTCGTGAAGAGCGAATACATGCTCGGCGCGTCCCAGTACGAGATCGACCGCCTTGTCTTCCAGGGCGAGGTCTGGCGCTCCATGACGGACGGTCTCTTCGAGAAGCTGGGCGTGAAGTCCGGCTGGAAGTGCCTCGACGTGGGCGCCGGAATCGGTACGGTCGCGCTGCCCTTGGCCGAGCGCGTCGGCAACGAGGGCGAGGTCACGGCCGTCGAGGCCATCCCGCTCTACGCCGCCACGCTGCGCGAGGAGCTGGCGCGCAAGAACATCGAGAACGTGCGCGTCTTCGAAGGCGACCTGCGCCGCTTCAAAGTCCCGCGCGGCGCTTATGACTTGATCTTCGCGCGCTGGGTCTTCAGCTTCCTGCCGGACGTCGAGCGCTGCCTGAGGCACCTAGTGCCCGGCCTTAAGCCCGGCGGCGCGCTTGCCATAGAGGACTATCACCATCTGGGCTGCGCGTACTACCCCAACCGCCCGAGCTTCGACGCCGTCATCGAAGGCGCCAGAAGGTGGTACGGCAAGACCGGCGGCAACTACCGCGTCGCCGGCGAGCTGCCCGCGATCTACTACAAGCTCGGGCTCAAGGACGTCGAGGTCGTGCCGCACCTGCGGGTCGGCCGCCCGGATTCGGCGTTGTGGAAGTGGGGGGAGCTCTTCTTCCTCGGCCACTTGCAGACGATGATTCGGGAGAGAGTCGTCACTCTCGATGAGGCCAAACGCTTCAAGCGGGACTTGCAGGCCATCAAGAAGATACGGGGAGCGATGTTCGTCGTGCCCGTGATCTTCGACGTGATCGGGCGCAGATGAGCAAACTCTTGCGGCCGGCGGCGCTCGTTTTGCTCTGCGCGGCTTGCTCGCGGCCGCTGCCCAAGCTCTCCCGGGCGCCCGATTTCGGCCAGGCGGGGCTGGCCGGCCAACCCTGGATCGCCGATTTCATCTACACGACCTGCTCCGGGCCCTGCCCGATGATCAGCGCCAACATGGCGCGCCTGCAGCGGGACCTTCCGCCGGCCGTGCAGTTGGTCAGCTTCACCGTGGACCCCAAGCGGGACACGCCGGCCGTGCTCGAGAGCTACGGCCGGCGGCTCGGGGCCGACCCGGCGCGCTGGCGCTTCGTGCGCCTGCCGGCGCCTCGGCTCGCCGGCGTCATGCAGGGCGGCTTCAAGCTGGCCCTGGCTCCCGGCGGCTCGGCCGTCGTGCACAGCACCAAAATGGCGCTCGTCGACGGCGACGGCTGGATCCGGGGCTACTACGACGGCGATGACGAGGGCTCGCTCAAGCGCCTGGAAGCCGACGCGCGGTCGCTGGTCCGCTGACGTCTAAACCTTGCGGACGTTGCTGGCCTTGGGACCCTTGTCGGTCTCCACGACGTCGTATTCGACGGTCTGATTCTCCGTCAGGCTCTTGAAGCCCTCTCCGAGGATAGCGCTGAAGTGGACGAACAGGTCCTTGGATCCGTCGTCCGGCGTGATGAAGCCGTAGCCCTTCTGGTCGTTGAACCACTTCACTTTCCCTTTTGGCATGTTTTAGTCCTCTTGAACCGCGAACGGCGGCTTCAGCAGTATAGCTCGCGCTCTTTTAGGACCCTCGACGGCGAGGGAAAGAAATTTTGACCGGGCCCGGGGAGTCAGCGGCCGAGCTCGCGCAAGGCCCGTTCATAGGCCCGATACGCGTCGGTCACGCGGCGGTTTTCGGGGAGCATCTGGTCCAGCGTCTGCCACCAGAAGCCTCCGCCCAGCGACCCGGGTTCCGAGCAGGCCGCCGCGGGGTAGAGCGACAGGAGGGCGTCCCGGCCTGCCTCCGCCGCGCCAGGCTCGGCCCACCAATATCCTTCCAGACGGCCGTCCTCGGCGTAGCCGAAGTTCGAGAGCATCAGCTTGCGATCGGGCAGGAATTGGCGCGTGCGCGCGAAGATCGTGTCGAACGCGAGGCCAACCGGGTTGTCCTCGGGCTCCAGACTCAGGCCCACGATGTCGACGCGGGAGAGCGTCTCGCGCCCGAAAAGGTCCAGCCAGCCGAAAAGGGAGTGCGCGTAATCGGGGGCCGTGCCGTCCCACCAATAGAGCGTCGCCACGGTCTCGAGCGAGGGGTCGATCGCCTTGATCTGCGCCGCCGCGGCGCCCGTGATGCGCGCCGCCGCGCCTTCCGGCAAGGGCTTTTGGCTGCCGCCCAGCCAGTCCCCGTTGATTTCCAAGCCGACCTCCCAGCTGCGGATCTGCTCGGCGTAATGGAGCGCGAGGTTGCGGGCGCGCTGCGAGTAGAGCTGGGGAGTCAAGAACGAGGGCCACTGGTTGGTGTCGAGAACGCAGCCCATGACGCGGATGCCGCTGGCGCGCAGCTCCGAGACGATCGAGTCGTATTCGTTGAAGGAGGCGGCATTGGAATACGTGAAATCGTCGGGGTCGGCCCGGAAGACCAGCCGCACCCAGTCGGCGCCGGAGGCGCGGACCTTCTTGACGATCCAACGATGGTCGCCGACGCGGTCGAGCAGACCGTCGTCGAGGGTCAGCCCGTAGCGCAAGGTTTTCTTCAGGCGCTTGTCGCGCGCCGCCTGCTCGCCGTGCTCGGCGAGCATCTTTTCGGACGCGCGGGCGACGGCGGAAAGAGCGGCGTCGAAGGCGCGGGCGCGCTGCGGGCCGTCCTTGGCCTCGTCGGCGCGGGCCAGGGCGTCGCGGGCGCCTTCAAAGAGCCGTCGCGCCGCCGCGCTCGGCCGATAGGCCGGGGCGCCTTGGGTCGTGTGGCGCTCGAGGGCTTCCTTAAAAAGGCGGTATTGCGTCAGCGCGATCTCCTCGTTGAGATAGACGAGGTCCCCGTCGCCGAATCCCCGGCCGCCATGATCGGCCCAGACCGTCGAGTAGCCGTCGCCGCCGACCGGCCAGGGAAGGCTGAGCGCGACGCGCCCGGGAGCCGACCACGACAACAGCACGATGCTGCCTTCCCGCGAGAGCTTCGGCCGTTCTCCGCCCGGGGAGCCGTCGGTCGGCGAGGCCATGATGGGGACGGGCGCGGGCTCCTCGCCGCGATTCGCCCGGCCCATGACGGCGAGCAGGCCGGGGACGTCCAGGACCTTGCCGGAGGCGTCGTAGGCGAGGATCTTGAGAGTGCCCGAGCGCGCCGGCGCGGCGAGGGCCAGCAGCGCCCACGCCAGCGCCGCGCCTAGCCCCACCGCTTGCCCCGGTTGCGCAGTCGATGCGCCAGCATGCGCGCCTCCGCCTCGAGATCGGAGGCGAAGAAGACGAAGTAGTTGGCCAGGCCGAGCGCGTAATAGATGCGCTCCGTCGCGCCTCCGAGGATGAAGGCGACCAGCAGGCCGAGCCAGGCCAGACGGCCCAGCCACTTCATGCGCACGGGGACGACGAAGAAGAGCAGGATCTCGAAGTCCGGGTATAGGCGCGCGAAGGCGAGGAAGAGCCCGGCCTGGAAGATGACGTTCGACAGAGGCGCCCTCGTGATCAGCGAGGCCGCGACAGTGCCGCCGGCTCCGAGCAGGCAGTAGACCGTCAGCTTGAAGTCGCCCCAGACGGCCTCCAGCCGCAGCACGTAGGCGTAGAGCAGCAGCAGCCAAAAGAAGAGCCACAAAAGCGCCATCGGCGGCGGGACGAACACGAACGTCAACGCGCGCCAGAGCTCTCCCTGCCGCAAGAGGAACGGGTCCAAAGCGAGCCGCGCCGGGAATTCGGGCCTGAACTGGCTCATGAGCCCGACCGCGGCGTTCATGCCGGCGAGGAAAGCCGCTAGGCCTGGAACGGAGAGAAAGCCCAGCCGGCGCTCGAGCCGGTCCACCCATTGCGGCATAGGCCGATGATAACAAAAAACTGATATAGTGGCCCCGTGGGGCCATCCTGGCGCGAGGAACTGCGGCGGCAGTTTCCCGCCGCCAGGCTCGACGAGCCGCTGGCCCGCCTGACGACCTTCAAGATCGGCGGTCCGGCCGACGCCTATGCCGAGCCCAAGGACGCCGAGGAGCTCGGGCGGCTTGCGCGTTTCGCCCGCGACCGCCGCGTTGCGCTGCTGATCCTCGGATGGGGCTCCAACGTCCTCATCCGAGACGGCGGGGTGCGCGGCCTGGTCCTGCGGCTCAAAGGGCGTTTCGAGGCGCTCGACTTCCTTGCGGGCGGGCGGGTGCGCGCCGGAGCCGCGGTGCGCGTGCCCCAGCTCGTGTCCCAGTGCGCCGAGCGCGGCCTCGGCGGCGATGAGTCGCTCGTCGGCATCCCGGGAACGGTCGGCGGCGCGCTGGTCATGAACGCCGGGACCCGCGAAGGAGAGATCGGCTCGCTCGCGGAGTCCGTGGACGTCCTCGAAGAGCCCGGTTTCGAGCCGCGCACGTTGTCGCGCGCGGAGCTGGAATTTTCTTATCGCGCGAGCAATCTGGGAGGGCGCATCGTCGTCGGCGGAGTGCTTCAATTGAAGCCCGGTAACAAACGTGATATAATGGCTCGCGTCCAGCAGTTCCAGCGCCGGCGCCAGCAGACTCAACCGATCCATACGTATAACGTGGGCTCCATCTTTAAAAACCCTCCAGGCCGCTATGTCGCCCAGCTCGTCGAGCAAGCCGGACTCAAGGGCGCCGTCTGCGGCGGGGCTCGCGTCTCGCCCATGCACGCCAATTTCATCGAGAATTTCTCCGACGCTTCCGCCTCCGACGTCCTTGCCCTCGTCGAGCGCATCCGAGCCCGCTTGCGCGAGACGGCCGGCGTCGAGCTCGAGCTCGAGATGAAGGTGGTCGGTGAGGCCTAGACCGCGACCGCGGCGCCAGAGAGTGGCGCTGCGTCCGAAGGTGCGCGGCCAAAGGGCGCGGCAGGCCGCGGCGGCGGCGGCCGTCATGTTCCTGGGCGCGGCGGCCGCCGCGACGCTTCGCAACTTCTCCCGGCAGGAGCACCCGTGGGCCGCGCTGCGCGCCTCGTTCAAGCCCTCGGTCGGCCGCGTCAGCGTCGAGGGCGTCGATGAGGCCCTGGCCCGCCGCATGGAAGCCGATCTTGCCGCCGGCGGTCCTCGCCCCAAGCAGCGCTGGACGGCCGACGCCCTCGCGCGCTATCCGTTCCTGGGGTCGTTCGACTGCCGCCGCGGCTGGACGGGGCGGACGGTGTGCCGGGCGAGCCTGCGGACGGCCGTCGCCGCGATTGCGGGCGGCACGCGCGACTGGCTGGACGATCAAGGGGTCCGGTTTTCGCCTCCCCAGGGCTACGCCGCGCCGGCCGCCCTGCCCGTCGTCGAGCCCGGGCGAGCCGGGGCCAAGGAACTTTCCGGCCTGGCCGCCTTCCTGGCGGCCCGCCCTTCTCTGTCGCCGCCGATCGTGCGGGTGTCCTACGTCTCCTCCCAGGACGGCTGGCGCTTCAAGCTCGAAGACGGCACGACGGTTCTCTTCGGCGACATGAATTGGTCCTCCCAGAAGCTGGAGCGGCTGGGCCAGGTGCTTTCCGACGCTCGCGCCGAGTTTCCGGGCAAGGGCAGGATGACGGCCGATTTGCGCTATTTCGAAGACGGAAGGATCCTGCTTCGGCCGGTGGGTGCGAGGTAAAAAATGTCTAAACAGGACGTCGTCGCGGGACTCGACATCGGGAGCGGGCGCGTGACCTGCCTCATCGGCGCGCCCGAGGAAGGCGGCGGACGCATCCGGGTCCTGGGGGGGGCTTCGCTGCCCTGCCGCGGCGTCAAGGGCGGCGTCGTCATCAACATCCTCGAGACGGCGCGCGCCATCACGCAGGCGGTGGAGGACGCGGAGTCCCAAGCCAAGGTCACGGTTTCCGGCGTCTATCTCGGAGTGCGCGGCAGCCACCTTCAGTCCTTCAACAATCGGGGCGCCTTCAACATCGCGCGCACTGACAAGGAGATCACCGCCGAGGACGTCGGCGCCGTCGTCGCCAACGCCAAGGCCGTGCCGCTGTCCACCGACCGCGAGATCATGCACGTGGTGCCGCAGGGCTTCTCGCTCGACCGCCAGCGCGGCGTTCCCCAGCCCGTCGGCATGGAAGGCTCTCTCTTGGAGGTCGAGGTTCACGTCGTGACGGCCTCCTCCGCCCACCTCAACAACTTGGTCAAGACCGTCGGGCAGGCCGGTTTCGAGGTCGTCGAGCCGGTCTACGGCCTGCTCGCCGGCGGCGAGGTGCTCGTCACGCCGGAGGAGCGCGATCTCGGCTGCCTGCTCATCGACTTCGGGGGCCAGTCGATCTCGCTGGGCGTCTACTCCGAAGGCAGCATCCGCTATTCCAAGGAGCTGCCCATCGGCTCCGATTTCATCACCCGCGACCTGGCCGTGGGCCTGCGCACGTCGCTGGCCGCCGCCGAGCGCATTAAAATGGAGCACGGCATCGCGCATCCGTCGCTGCTCAACGGCGACAACGAAATAGAGTTCCACGGCGTCGACGGGCGCACGCCCAACCGCATCAAGACCAGCGCGATGATGGGCATCATCCTGCCGCGCGTGGAGGAGATCTTCTCCGTGATCGCCGAGGAGCTGCAGAGCAGCTCCTACGCCGACGTGGTCGTGCCCGGAGGCGCGGTGCTGACGGGCGGAGGGTCGCTCATGCGCGGCACGCTCGCCGCCGCGGAGCAGATCCTGGGCATGCAGGTTCGCCTGGGGATGGCCCATCCCGATCTCTTCGTCGTCGACGACCGCTGGCTCAGTCCCACGTACTCCACGGCGCTCGGACTGCTGCACTTCTCCAAAGCCATCCGCTGGGAGGCGACCAATTCCCGCAGCGTGGCGCGCAAGAAGCCGATGTGGCTGCGCCGGGTCGCTTCCGTGTTCGAGGACATCTTCTAGAGGGCCCTATGCGCATCCAAGTCTCCGAGGACCTGCACGAGACCCGCGCCGTCATCAAGGTGATCGGCGTCGGCGGCGCCGGCGGCAACGCCATCAACCGCATGGCCGAGGCCGGGATCAAGGGCGTTGAGCTCATCGCGGCCAATTCCGACGCGCAGGACCTGCGGCGCAGCCGCGCCGAGGTCCGCATCCAGGTCGGCGAGAACCTCACCAGGGGACTGGGCGTCGGCGGCGATCACCGCCGCGGGAAGCTCGCCATGCTCGAGACCGAGGATCAGATCCGCGAGGTCCTCACGGGCACGGACCTCGTCTTCGTCACCGCCGGCATGGGCGGGGGCACCGGCACGGGCGGCGCTCCGGTCGTCTCCGGCATCGCCAAGGAGCTCGGCGCGCTCACCATCGGCGTGGTCACCCGGCCCTTCGAGTTCGAGAAGCTCAACCGCTCCAATATCGCCGACGAGGGCGTGCAGGCCATGCGCGAGAGCGTGGACACCCTGCTGGTCATCCCCAATCAGCGGCTGCTCGACATCATCGACACCGATACCACCACCGAGGCCGCCTTCCGGCTGGCCGACGACGTGCTGCGCAAGTCCATCCAGTCCATCTCCGACGTCATCACGACGTCGGGCGAGATCAACATGGACTTGAACGATCTGCGAGCCATCATGAAGGACGCCGGGGAGGCCCTCATCGGCATGGGCGAGGCCGCAGGTCCCCGGCGGGCGCTCGAGGCGGCCCGCGCGGCGATCCAGTCGCCGCTGCTGGAAAACGTGGTCATGGACGGCGCCCGCGGCCTGATCGTCAACATCACCGGGCGCAAGGCGACGCTGAAGCTCTCGGAAATCGAGGAAGCCATGGGCATGATCACGGGCGCGGCCAGCCAAGACGCCAAGATCAAGGCCGGGCACGCCTACGACGAGAGCATGGGCGACTCGATCCGCATCACCGTCATCGCCACGGGCTTCCCCACGCGGCGCGGCCGCGGGCTGTCGCGGCTGGGCCAGCGCGGCATTCCCGGGCAGCGCCATGCCGTCATCGGCCCATCCGAGGTTTACGAGGGCCCGCAGGACAAGGCCGCCGTCGTCGCCGCGCCCGACGACTGGTCCAAGCCCGCTTTCATGCGCCTGAAGGTCAAGAAGCTCAAGTAACCGGAGACGCCATGGATCTTCAAAACCTGCTCCAGACGATGGTCAACAAGAGGGCCAGCGACCTGCACATACGCGCAGGGGGCCCGGCGCACATTCGCGTGGACGGCAACCTCGTCGCCGCGGCGCCGGACGTCTTGAGCCAGGCCGAGGTGGAGGCTATGCTTGGGACGATCCTCTCGCCCCGGGCCAGGAAGGCCTTCGAGGCCAACGGCGAAGCCGATTTTTCCTTTCAGGCCGGCGATGTGGCGCGCTTCCGCGTCAATGCCTTCCGGCAGCGCGGCCGCCTCTGCCTGGCGGTGCGCTATATCTCGACTCAGATTCCGACGCTCCAGGACCTGCGCCTGCCGGTCGCCACGATGCGCAAGATCGCCGACAACAGCCGCGGCCTGGTCCTCGTGACCGGCATCACGGGGTCGGGCAAGTCCTCCACGCTCGCCGCGCTCGTCGACTACGTCAACGACACGCGCTCCGAGCACGTGATCACGCTGGAGGATCCCATCGAATTCGTCCATAAGGACCGCAAGGCCATCATCACCCAGCGCGAGATCGGCGAGGACACGGGCGATTTCGCCGGCAGCCTCAAGATGGCCATGCGCCAGGACCCGGATGTCATCATGGTCGGCGAGATGCGCGACCTCGAGACGACGTCAGCCGCCCTGACGGCCGCGCAGACCGGACACCTGGTCTTCGCCACACTGCACACCATCGACGCCATCCAGACCATCTCGCGCATCATCGACCTTTATCCGCCACATCAGCAGGCGCTCATCCGCATCCAGCTCGCGGAAAGCCTCAAGGCCGTCGTCAGCCAGCGCCTGCTGCCCTGCATCAAAGGAGGGCGCATTCCCGCCGTCGAGATACTGGTCGTGACGCCGCACGTGCGCAAGCTCATCGAGGAGAACAATTCCACGGGGATCCTGCAAGCGTGCGCCAAGGGCCAGTTCTACGGCATGCAGACGTTCAACCAGTCGCTGGTCAAATTGTTCAAGGACGGGATGGTCGCCGAGGCCGACGTCATGGAGGCGGCCTCCAGCCCCGACGACGTCAAGCTCGCCCTGCGCGGCATCGAGCAAGAGGTCAAGCAGGGATAGATTGGGTGTCAGACGTTGACTTGTTGACTTGTTTGGACAAGTCAACAAGTCAACGTCTGACACCAGGAGAGTAATATGTTCGCTGAAGGATATATCGGCATCGCAGGCACCATCGGAGTCGGCAAGTCGACGCTGACGATGGAGTTGTCGCGCGCGCTCAACTTCGAGCCGATCCTCGAGGAGGTCGACGGCAATCCTTATCTCGAGCACTTCTACCGGGACATGAAGGGCTACGGCACGATGATGCAGGTCTGGCTGCTCAACCACCGCTTCCGCCAGCACCGGGAGTTCGTCACGCGCATCAGCCTGGGCCGCATCCGGGGCGTCGTGCAGGACCGCACGATCTGGGAAGACACCATCTTCGCCCGCATGCTCAACGAGCACCCGGACAAGATCATCACCGATATCGACTACAACACCTATTTGGACTTGTTCGACAACATGGTCCTGCGCGAGCTCGTCTTTCCGCAGATCATGATCTACCTCGATATCAAGCCGGAGACGGCCCATCAGCGCATCTCGATGCGCGGCCGCCCCAGCGAGCAGGGGATCACGCTCGAATACCTGCGGATGCTGAAGCTCAACTACGAGCAGTTCATCAGCGAGATGGAGCAGGCGGGCGTGCGCATCCTGCGCATCGACTGGGAGAGCTTCAAGCCGATCTCCGAGGTCGTCCGCCTCGTCCATGAGTATTCCCTCAAGCCGTCGAGCTTCACCAAGTGGGTGCGCCCCTTGCGCAAGGCCAAGACCAAGGACGGCCGCCTGGAAAACACGGAGACGGCTTCCGCCGCCAAGACCGCGCCCGTCAAGGCGGGAGTCTAAGCGCGGGCCGTGCCGTCCGCCACTTTCAGCGACGGGACCCTGCGCGGCGTGACGCGCCGGGCGGACGGCAACATGAAGCACGAGGAGGCCAGGACGACGGCCTTGCTGGCGGTCAAGGTCGGGGGCCTGGATTTGGCGGGCAAGCCCGTGTTCTTTCCCTCGCAAAAGCACGGGACGGTCATCGTCTCGATCGGCGCGGCGTCGGATCCGTCCGTCCATCCCGAAGCCGACGGCTTGATCACCGATACGCCCGGGTTCATCCTTTGCGTCTTCGCCGCCGACTGCATGCCGATTTTTGTCTGGGAGAAGTCGGGGCGGGCGGCGGGAGTCTTCCACGCAGGCTGGCGGGGCGCGGCGGCCGGCATGCCCCGCCAGGCGGCGCAGGCCTTCCAGGAGCGCTACGGCATCGGGGCCGGCGACCTGAAGGCCGAGATCGGGCCCCACATCCACCCCTGCTGCTTCCGCGTCGGCCCCGAGACGGCGGCCAAGTTTCCGTCTTCGAGCGTCGTTCGCCGCGAGGACGGGCTCTACGTCGACTTGGCCAGGGAGGCCGGCCGGCAACTGCTCGAGGCGGGCATGGGCGAAGCGGCCGTGTTCCCCAAGCTCGGCCGCTTCGAGCGGGATGGCCGTCAGTACACCGAGGTCGCCGGGCGAGTGATGGGAGTGCGCCGCGCCTGCACCTGCTGCCAGCCCGAAGAATTCTTCTCCTACCGCCGCGAAAAGAGCGATAATCGCATGATGGCTTTCACGGTATTGTCAGGGGCGCGCTGATGGCCCTCGACACCGCGCCGAGGCGCTGTCTGCGCGAAGTCACGCCGTATTCGCCCGGCAAATCGATCGCCTCGGTCCAGCGGGAGCTCGGCCTCAAGAACGTGGTCAAGCTCGCCTCCAATGAGAATCCCCTGGGTCCCTCGCCCAGGGCCATGGCCGTCTACCGCAAGGCCGAGAAGCTGTGCTCCCTCTATCCGGAGGGCGCGAGCCCCGAGCTGCGCGCGGCGATCGCGCGCTTCCACAAGATCGAGCCGGAGCGGGTCCTCGTCGGCAACGGCTCCGACGAGATCATCAGGCTCCTGTGCGAGGCGTTCCTCGACCCCGAGGACGAGGCGCTCGCGTCTCAATTTTCCTTCATCCGCTTCAAGCAGCAGGCGCTGATGATGGGCGCGCGGGTCGTGGAAGTGCCGATGGCGGACTGGACCCACGACCTCGGCACCATGGCGAAAGCCGCGAGTCCCCGCACCAAGCTCCTTTTCGTGGCCAATCCGAATAACCCGACCGGCACTTACAATACGGAGGAGGAGGTCCGCGGCCTCCTCGACTCCGTGCCGCGCTCCACGATCGTCGTGCTCGACGAGGCTTACTGCCAGTTCGCGGCCGGCTGCGCGGATTATCCGCGCAGCATTCCCGCGCTGACCGGCCGCTACGACAATCTGGTGGTGCTGCGGACTTTCTCCAAGGCCTACGGCTTGGCCGGATTGCGGGCGGGCTATGCCGTGGCGGACCCCGAGCTCCTGAGCTGGCTCGACCGCATCCGCATGCCCTTCAACGTCAATCTGCCGGCCCAGCTGGCCTGCGTCGAGGCGCTCAAGGACGCGGCCTTCGTGCGCCGCAGCGTCGCGCTGGCGCAGTCGGGGCGGGAGTCGCTGGCCCAGGCCTTGCGCGAGCGCGGCTTCACTGTCTGGGACTCCGCGGCCAATTTTCTTTTCGCGCGCTCGCCTCTGCCGGGACGGGAGCTGTTCAAGGCCCTGCTCGCGGAGGGCCTCATCATCCGGCCGCTCGACGAATACGGCCTGCACGATTTCGTGCGCATCAGCGTGGGAACGCGGGCGGGCAACAAGGCGCTGTTGCAGGCCCTGGAGAAGCTTCTGGAGGTCGCGGTTTGACCCGGCGCCGGCGCCTGATCATCGCCATGGACGGCCCCGCGGGCGTGGGCAAGTCCACCGTCGGCAGCCTCATCGCCAGGAACCTCGGCTACCATTTCATCAACACCGGCGAGATGTATCGCGCCCTGACGTGGAAAGCGCTCGAAGAAGGCTTGGACCTAGCCAACGAAAAGGCCGTCGTCGACTTGGCCAAGTCGCTCAAGTGGGAGTTTCGGCCGACGGAAGAGGGCACGCTCAAGACTTTTATCGACGGCGAGGGAGTCAGCGCGCGCATCCGCGACGAGCGCGTGAGCGCCAATTCCAGCCTGATCGCGGCCAACGCGGGCGTGCGCAGGTTCCTCTGCCGCCTGCAGCGGCGGCTGGGCGCCAGGGGCGGCATCGTCATGGAGGGGCGCGACATCACCACGCACGTCTTTCCGGACGCCGACTACAAGATTTACCTGGACGCCTCCATCGAGGAGCGCGCGCGCAGGCGCTACCGGCAGCTGCGCGCGGCCGGACAAAGCGCCAATTACCAGAGGATCAAGGAGGCGATCTTGACGCGCGACCTCAACGATCTCAAGCGCAAGATCAATCCGCTCAGCCAAGCGTCCGACGCCATCGTCATCGATTCCACCCATTTGACGATGCATGCGGTGGCGCGTCGGGTCCTGAAGATGATCGAAGCCGATGGACGGCCGCGACTGGCCGGCGGATGACCTCGGTCGCGCGTCGCGCCTGCGGCGCATCGCCAACGCCGCGGTCCTGGCGCTGATACGCGCGGTTTGGGGGCTGCGAGTCGCGGGCCTCGAGCACGTCCCCGCCCGGGGGCCGGTGATCCTGGCCGCCAACCATGTCTCCAATCTCGACGGCCCCGTGCTCTCGGTGGGCGCGAGCTCCGTCAGGTGCGTGCGGGCCCTCGCGAAGGTGGAGCTTTTTCGGGTTCCCGTCTTGGGCTGGTTCCTGCGGCGGATGGGCACGATCCCGATCGATCGGCGAGCCGGCGACGTGCGGGCCTTGCGAGCGGCGCTGGAGGTGCTTGAGGCAGGCGGCTGCCTGGGCGTCATGCCCGAGGGCACGCGCTCCAAGACGGGCGTGCCCGGCCGGGCCAAGGCCGGCCTGGGCTTTCTGGCCTCCGTGTCGCAGGCGGCCGTCGTGCCGGCGCGCATCGTCAACACGGAGCGCTGCTGGAGGCTGCGGCCCTTGGAGGTGAGGTTCGGTCCCGCCATGCGCTTCCAGGGCCCGGCGGGCGACCGCCAAGCCTGCCGAAAATTCGCCCAGGACGTGCTAGACAGGGTCTTCACTTTGTAAAATAGACGGGCCTTTTCCCCTTTTAGGAGAGCATATGGTCAATCAAGACGACGATCTGGAGCAAGACGAGGCCGAGGCGCCGGCCGAGGAATCCATGGAAGCGCTGCTGGCCCAGCAGGCCTCGGTCACGGAGAAGCTGGCCGGGCACAAGGTGACTTGGGTCAAGGTCATCCAAGTGACGAAGGACCAAGTCCTCGTCGACGTCGGAGAAAAGAAGGAAGGCGTGGTCGCCCTCTCGGAGTTCACCGGCGAGGCCGCCAAGGCCGCTCCCGCCGTCGGACAGCGCGTGCCCGTGATTTTGGCCGGCAAGCGGCAGGACGGCGCCGTCGTCCTCTCCCACCGCCGTGCCCGGGTGGAGCTCGGCTGGGAGGCGATCATCAAGGCCCACAAGGAAAAGGCGCGCGTGCGCGGCATCGTCAAGTCGGCGATCAAGGGGGGCTTTTTGGTCGACGTCGGCGGGGTGACGGGCTTTTTGCCCGCCTCGCTGGCCGATCTGCGGCCCGTGCGCAACGCCGCCAAGATGGTGAACACGGGCGTGCGCTGCTACATCATCGAGCTCAACGAGGCCAAGAAGCAGGCCGTCCTTTCGCGCAAGGCCGTGCTCGAGGAGGAGGTCGGCAAGCGGCGCGACAAGCTCATCGACGAGCTCAAGCCCGGAGAGGTGCGCATCGGCCGCATCGTCAACGCCAGCCCGACCGGCATCGTGGTCGATATCGGCGGCGCGGAGGGCTTCGTGCGGCCCGCCGACGTCGCCTGGGGCGCGGCGCAGGCGAGCTATCAGCGCGGCGACAAGCTGCGCGTCAAGGTCCTCTCCAAGCCGGCCCCGGCGGAGCCGGGCAAGCCGGAGCAGCCGCTCTATTTGGGCATCAAGCAGCTCATGCCCAATCCCGCGGACGCCATCCGCAAGAAGTATCCGCCCAAGACCGTCGTGCGGGGAAAGATCTCGGAGGCCGGGCCGGCCGGCGTGAAGTTCGTTCTCGACGACAAGCGCGTGGCTTTCTCGCCCGCCGCCGAGTGCGATCCCGAAGCCGCCTACAGGGCGGGGGACCCGGTCTCGGCGATCGTCACGGGCGTCAGCCCCTCGACCTTCGAGCTGGTCGTCTCGATCAACAAGTTCGAGGAGGTCCGCGATCGCAAGCGGCTCGCTCAGTACCTCAAGGCCCCGCCGCCTCTTACGCTCGGCCAAGTGCTCTCTCCGGACAAGCGGGACTAGCCGCGGATGTCGAAGGAAGCGGCCGGCCCCCTCGCCGGCGAATCGGCGCAGCGCAGGCGTTCCCTGAGCCCGGCGGCCAGAGCCGGCGTCGAGTGGCTGCGGCAAAGGCGGTGGCTGGTTTGGGTCGCCCTCGTCCTGGGCGCGGCGTCGCTGGCCGCGCTCTACATCGCGACCCGGCGGCCCGGCGCCTTCGCGCGCGGCCAGACGGTCTCGTTTCCCGCGCCTCCGAACGTGGACACGGCCATCGCCGCGGCGCAGGAGCGCCTCAAGGGCGATCCGCAGGACATCAACGCCTTAGTCGACTTGGGCACGCTCCACTTCCAGAAGGGGAAGCAATTCTACCCCGACGCCATCAACGAACTGGAGCAGGCCCGGGAGCTCGGAGCCCTCGACACCCGCATCTTCTACTGTCTGGGCATCATGTATCAAGAAGTGGGGCTCTACCCCTTCGCGCTCGAGGAATACCAGCGCTACCTGAGGCACTATCCCGACGACAAGCAGATCAGTCTCCTGGAGGCGAAGCTGCTCTACCAGCAGGGCCGCTACCCCGAGGCCGTCAGCGAATATGAGCGCCTCAAGTTCAAGTTCCCGAACGATCCGCTCGTGCAGGAGAACCTGGGACTGAGCCTGTGGGGCGCCAAGGACGTCGACCACGCCGCGCAGACGTTCGAGGCGCTCAAGACGCAGGGAGGCGACGAGGCCCGGAGGGCGCAATTTTATCTCGGCGAGATCGCGCTGGCGCAGGGAAAGGCCCAGGAGGCTTTCGCCGACGTGACCCAGGCCCTTCAGGCCCCGGGCTCCGTCGATTTCGGCATTCCCGCCTATCAGGTGGACGCCGTCCTCGCGGCGGCCCAGCAAAGACTCGGGCGAAAGGACGAGGCCCGCAGGCTTTGGGCCAAAGTCCTCACCGAGAATCCCGACGACGCGCGGGCCAAGCAGGCCAAGACGGCGCTGCGCCGCCTCGGCCGCGGCCGCGGACGCGTCCGGCGGCGGTTTCGCAAAAAGCGCCGCAAATAGCGCGTGATCGTCGGCGCGGCCATCCTGGCGTTGACCATCGCCGGCGCGCGGACGACGTCGGCGCAATACAACCACGTCGTGGTCAAGGATTTCCGCTGGAAAATCCGCTCTACCGCCCATTTCGACATCTACTATTACGAGGGCTCCGCGGCGCTTGTGCCCCACGCCGCCGAGATACTGGAAAAGGCCTTCGCGACCGTGCCCAAGAAGCTGGGAATCGCCTTCGAGCCGCCGGTTTGGGCCTCGAAAAGCGCGCGGCGGAAAGCCCGATGGAAACGGCGCCCGTTCTTCCTCTACGCCAGTCCCAACGACTTCGAGCAGTCGAACATCGCCCAAGTGGGGGACGGCACGGGCGGCATCACCGAGCCTTTCAAGAACCGCTTCATGGTCTACAACAACGGCGAGGCCCAGTGGCTCGACGAGGTGATCACCCACGAGTTCACGCACATCATGCAGTACTACGTCTTGATCTCCGGGTTCTGGAAGACGGGCAAGATCATCAAGACCATCGTCTATCCCCTGTGGATGATGGAGGGCCAGCCGGATTGGGTGACCGACTACGCCGAGCCGGCCATCGAGGAGTCCCTGGTGCGAGACGCCGCGACTTCGGATGGCCTCATCCCCCTGACCAAGCTCGAGCACTTCGGCCACCTCAAGCCCCACCAAATCACGCTGGCGTATCATGAGGGGGCGGAGGCCATCGAGTTCATCGCCGACCAATACGGCCAAGGCAAGGTCGGCGACATGCTCAAGCTCTTCGACACCGCCTTGGAGATCAACCAGGTGCTCGGGCCCCTGGTCGGCCTCGACATCTTCCAGTTCGACGCCAAGTTTCGCGAGTACGAGACCGCCAAATACGCGCGCGTGGCGCGGCGGGAGCGCCTGAGAGAGCCCGAGTTCTTCGGCGAGGCCCTCACGCACACCAGCGACGACATCCCCCAGTTCAACACCTCGCCGGTGTTCTCGCCCGACTTCAAGACCATGTATTACGTCACGACGAAGAGCGACATCGATCCGCCGCAGGTCTGGGAGATGGACCTGCGCAGCGGCCGCGCGCGCAAGCTGCCCCACGTCCCTTACACGCCGATCGAGAACATCCCGATGGGGAACTTCGCCAACCTCTCACGCATCCTGTCCATCTCTCGAGACGGCCGCCGGCTCGTCTTTGCCGGAACCAAGAATCATCAAGACGCGATTTTCCTCTACGACACCAAGGATGAACGCTTGCTCAAGATCGCCCTGCCCGCCTTCCAGACGATCAACCAGCCGGCGATCTCGCCGGACGGAAGCCTCGTCGCCTTTTCCGGCATGAAAGACGGCTTCACGGACATCTACACCTACGACCTCAACACGGGCCGCGTCGAGAACCTGACCCAGGACCCCAACGACGATCAAATGCCGACCTTCGCCCCCGACGGCCGCTCGATCGTGTATTCCTCCGAGATCGGCGACCCGCTTCACCCCTATGATTTCCAGAGGCGCCTGTTCCGGCTCGATCTGCGCGACCATACCGAGACCGAGCTGGAGAACTGCGGAGCGCAGGCGCGCGACCCGGTGGTGTCCACCGACGCGACGCACGTGCTCTTCGTGCGCGACGACGGCCATTTCTCGGAGATCGACGAGTTGGACCTGGCGACCGGCAGGGTCGCTCAGCGGACCCGCTCTCTCGGGGCGAGTTTCACGCCGGCCTACGGGCCGGACGGGCAGATCGCGTTCGCCGCGCTCCGGAGGGGGAACGTGCACATCTACATGGGCCCGCGCTCCGACTTCCTGGACGAGCCCCTGCCGCAGGTCTCTCCTCAGGCTCCGGACCCCGCCAAATTTTCGCTGCCCGGCATGGGCGCGGTGGCGCCCTCGACCGCCACGGTGGCGATCGGTCCCGCGCGCGACTATCATTTCGATTTTTCCACCGACCTCTTCATCCCTGCCCTGTTCTATTCCTCCATCGGGGGCTTCTTTTCGACCGAATACTGGCAGGGCTCGGACATGACGGGCAACCATCAAGCCAGCGCCTTGGCCGATCTTTCCGGCAGCGACTACGATTATCAGGCCACCTACTCCTACGCGCGCTTCCGGCCTCAGCTCGTCGGCGGAGTCAGCGGCTACTCGTATCACGACCTGGTCGACTCGTCGAGCGGGCACTCCTACAATCAAAGCGAGGCCGTGGAGTTCGGAGGGGTCAGCTACCCCTTCGACCGCTACCACAGCGCCCAGGTCACGCTGGCCTCGATCGAGGACCGCGTCGTCGACACCACCGACGGCACTCTGTCCGGGGATTACCGCTCCCGCGCCGTCTCCGCCTCGCTCGTCAGAGACACCACTTTCGGCCGCTATCTGGTCGTCACCAACGGCGACCGCGCCTCCGTCTCGCTTTCCCAATACACTCCGGCCTTGGGGGGCAACCAGTCTCTGAGCGTGTTCTCCACGGAATACGACCAGTTCCTGCCGGTCGCCAGCCAGACGGCATTCGCCGCGCGCCTGGCCTACTCGCAGACCGGCGGCCCCAACCAGGTCCAGCTCATGGTCGGCGGCCTCGGCGGCGTGCGCGGCTACGCGCGCAGCACCGACGAGACCAGCGGGCTGGTCGGCAACCGGCTGGCCATCGCGACCGCGGAGTTCCGCTTTCCGATCGTCCGCGAGCTCAATTACTACATGTGGTGGTTCTTCCCGGATTTCTATTTCAAGGCGATCTTCGGCACCCTCTTTACCGATACCGGCTTCGTCGGCAACTCCGAGGGGGACGTCACCACGGCCGCCTGGTCCAAGCTCGAAAACTCAGTCGGCCTGGGTCTGCGCGTCTACACCTTCGTCCTGCAGGATTACGAGGTCATCGTCTCGATGGACTATGCCCGCCGCACGACGTCGCGCGGCGGAATCTTCTACGTCTACCCCGGGCTCCTCTTCTGATTATGATCCGATACAAGAACGACCGACTCGCCGTGGAAGACGTGAGCGCCGAGGCGCTGGCTCGCCGCTTCGGCACGCCGCTCTACGTCTACTCGCAAGCGGAGATCCTGGCGCGCTACGCGGCGCTGCGGAAGGCCTTCGCGGGCGCCTTGATCTGCTACGCGCTCAAGGCCAACTCGAACCGCGCCGTCTGCGGCCTCCTGCGCGCGCGGGGGGCGGGCGCGGACATCGTCTCGGGAGGAGAGCTGGCGCGTGCGCTGGCTTGCGGCTTCCCCGCCTCGCGCATCGTCTTCTCCGGAGTCGGAAAGACCGAGGAAGAGCTGTCGTCGGGGCTCAAAGCCGGGGTCCTGACCTTCAACGTGGAATCCTTCGAGGAACTGCGGGCCCTGGAAAAAGTAGCCCGGAGGCTGCGTCGGCCGGCTCCGGTGTCGGTGCGGCTCAACCCGGACGTGGACGCCGGGACCCACCCCCACATCACCACGGGCCGCGCCGACAACAAGTTCGGCGTGGAGGAGGGGGAGGCGCTGGCCATGTTCGAGCGAGCCGACCAAAGCCCCTGGCTGCGCGTCAAAGGCCTCCAGTTCCACATCGGCTCCCAGATCGAGACGCTGGCTCCCTACGCCCGGGCCGCGGCCTCGGCGGCCCGCCTCGTCGCCCGCCTCGAGGAAAAGGGCATCAAGCTGGAGCTGCTCGATTTCGGCGGGGGCTTCGGCGTCTCCTATCGCGGCGAAAAGACCCTGGAGGTCGGCGCCCTGGCGCGGACGCTGCGCAAGGCCTTGGCGCCCTGGCCTCAGGCGCGCTTGCTCATCGAGCCGGGGCGCTGGCTCGTCGCCGACGCCGGGGCGCTGTTGACGCGCGTGCTGTATAAGAAGACCACCTCGCGCCGCCGCTTCGTCGTCGTGGACGCGGGGATGAACGATCTGGCCCGTCCGGCGCTCTACGGCGCTTGGCATCCCGTCGTGGCGGCCCGCCGAAGGCGCGGAAAGACCATGAAAGCCGACGTCGTCGGCCCGATCTGCGAGACGGGAGATTATTTGGCCAGGCAAAGGGCCTTGCCGCCGCTCGAGGCGGGGGACCTTCTCGCCGTGCTCAAGGCCGGCGCGTACGGCTTCTCCATGAGCTCGCAATACAACTCGCGGCCGCGGGCCGCGGAGGTCCTAGTGGCGGGGAGGAAGGCCCGGCTCATTCGCCGCCGGGAGACCATCGAAGACCTCGTCCGCGCGGAGCGCTAGCCGAAAATAAGCTATCATCCACCCGTGGCTCGCAAGAACAAGGCCGCGAAGGCCTCTTCCCAGGCCCTCGCGCCGTCGCCGGAGACCATCTCGCGCCGCGGCTGGAAAGTGATAGGCGGGGGGGCGTCTTTGGTGGTCCTTGGCTTTGCCGTGCTCACGCGCGCCGATCCGTTCGGCCGCAATTGGGCCGCCAGCCTCTGCCCCTTTCTCATCCTCGGCGGCTACGCCCTCATGGGTTTGGGCATTTTCGTGCCCGAAAAAGCCGCCGAAGCCGCCTCTTCCGCGGCTTCCCCTTCCCCGGTTTTTTCCCAAAAAAGGGCCTAAAGCGCCGGACCTGCGGCGAATTTAGGTCCTCTCCCGCCCGCCGCGCTTTCTGGGTCCGACCGCGAAAACCGCGCCCGGCTTTCATGGTCTTTTCGTTCGGACGCCTCCCGCCACCTCCCTCGGTCTTTTTCCAGCCAAAATCCGCGCGCCTCCTTTCCTGGTCTTTTCCAAAATGGCGCCAAAGGCGCCAACTTTCGGGGCTGTTTTTGCCATGCCAGGGCCACATTCTCCCATGGTCTTTTCGGCGGGTCGATTTTCGCGGTTCCGTGGCCCAAAAAGTTGGCAGGTTTTTAGGATCTCTCAGGGTCTTTTGGGCCGGTTCGGGACTGCGGACGGCCGGGCTTTCGTTGTCTTTTTGAGCCTTCAGGCCGGCGCTGGAGCGCTCCCAAAGTTGCCAACCTTTCGCTCATGTCAGGCCGGTCCATTCGGCTGCGGCGACGCGTCCGGCCGGAATCTTGCCTGGATTTCGACTGCCAGTTTTGAAAATCTAACAATGCTCGGAGATTGAGCGAGATTGCGCCGGGATTTGCGTCGAAACTTGCCCGAATCTTAGGACAAATCTCGCAAAGCGGTGCCCGCCTGGCGATGACTGTTAAGTAACATAATATTTATTATCGTTAGCTATGGATTTGGCAGGGGGAGCCCCCTCTCGGGCGACCCGCCGAGTCGTTTTGTCGGGCCGCGCCGCGCCGCTTTTAGGCGCCGGCGACCAGTCGAGAGAGCTCTTCGGCGAGCAGGAAGGCTTTGAGGCGTCCCGAGGCCGTCAGCTCATAGCGTCTCGAGCGCCGGGAGCCCGAGGCCAGCAACTCGCCTTGGGCGATGGCATCCTGGAGGGCTCGGTCCATCCTTAATACGGGATAGCCGGAAGCCCGCAGCCACTTGGCGAGCTGGGTCGCGGCCGGTTTGGGCTGGCTGAGCAGCCTCTGGGCCGCGGCCAAGAGCACTAGGCAGGCGTCTCGTTGGGCCCTCGGCGCAGGCAGCTTGGCGCGCAGGTGCAGGCCGCGGTCGTGGATCTCCGTGATCTGCGGCCAGGCGATCCGAGGCTCCTGCGGCGCCGGGGCGGCGGTTTCGCGGTTCTGGGAAGGGCGCGGCTGGGCGCCTGGGGGCCTGTCGAGGAATTGGCGGCGGGCCTCCACGATGAACTCCGGGCTGCCTTCGGCCTCGAACTCGGAGCCGTCCGACAATTTCAGGCGCAGGCGATGGTTGGGAGCGGCGGTCATGGCGGATATTGTGGCAAATAAGCCGAGATACGTCAAAACGCTGTGGATATGCCGATGGACTATTGTTTATCCGGTTAAAACGCCTTTATCGAGTCATATGCGACGTCCTATGCGGCCTATGACGACAGCATACGCCAAACATAGGACATCCACGGTGGGGATAACCCTGTGGATGGGACGGACTTTCCCCCGCCAAGAGGGCAAAAAAAAGGCGGGAAGGTCGCCTAGAAGCGGCCCTGGGCCTGGAAGTAGTACTTGCGGGCGCTGCCCTTGCCCATGTAGGAGGCCGAGCCGATCTGGACGAAGTCGGCTCCGGCGGCCAGGGCGAAGTGGTCGAGGACGTTGTAGCGGATGCGGGTGTCGTATTCCCCCGCCAGCGTCCGGGGCCCGGACGTCACGCGGTCGGCCTGGAACAGGAAGTAGTCGAGGTCCAGGGCGAAGCCCTTGTAGGAAGGCGGAGTGTAGCCGACCCCGACCACGATGATGCCGCTGTCGCCCTGCTGCAGGCCGCTGAGGGTGCTCGTGGAGTAGTTTCCGCCGAAGGCGCTGTAGGGGCTGGCGCCGAAGAAGTCGCCGAAGCCGTCCCGCTCCAGGCCGTCGAATTGATGGCCGTGGGACGGGAAGAACGCCCCGTCGGTCGTTCCCCCTCCCGTGCCGCTGCCGCGGGCCAGCGAGACGCGCGCGATGCCGGGCGTCGACCAGTGATAGATCGGCTGTTTCCACTTGGCCCGGAACACCACGGCGTTGCCGTCGTAGGTGATATGCGTGGGCGAGGCCGCGGGCGCGACCGTGGGATTCGGGTTGGTCAGATCCTGCCCGTTGGTCGGGGTGGCGACGCCCTTTTCGATCGCCGCCTCGCCGTCGAAGACCAGGGGCCCGTAGCTGACCTTGTAGTCCACGTCGGTGAAGCTGCGCAGGGCCCGGGAGGCCATGCATTGGTCGGTGTCGCCCGAGCTCGGATCGGTGTAGGTGCAGCCGTAGACCGGGGCCACGCTGTGGTCGCTTTCGACCAGCTCGTTGAGCTCCCAGGTGCCTTCCGTGGGCAGCAGGACGGAGGCTCCGAACATGGTCAGGGCCCCGGAGAAAAACGGCGTTTGATAGGGCGCGTTCGCGTTGTTGGGAAACGTCGCGATCAGCGGATTGTGGTCCTCGAAGACGAACCCTTGGGCGCTCATCCCCCAGAAGGGCAGGTTTCCCCGCACGGTCACGCCGTCGAAGCCCGCGCCGTCGTCGTCCAGGATCATGCCCGTGCCGAGCTTGAAGGATTGCCGGCCGAAGGTGGCCTCCACGGGCTTGCCGAACAGATTGTGCACCCGGATGTAGGCGTTTTCGAAAAAAGGCGTGAAGTCGGTCGAGGGGTAGTTGGCCGCGACGCGGTTGAAGGGCGTGCTCGAGAGCGTGCCGGATGCCCCGGAGGCTCCGAGCGCGTGCATCAGCAGCCCCACATCCATGGTCGTGTCCTCGGCGCCTTGCGTGGCGAGGTATATCTTGCTGACGGCGATGCCCAGGCGGCCGTCGCTGTACAGGAACGAATGGTCGTTGGGCTCGCTCTTGTTTAGGTTGAGGTTGGTGTAGTCGACGGCCTTTTCTTTATACGCGGCCGTGACGTCGAGGTTGGCCGCCCGGGAGGCGCCCGCGGCGAGCAGGCACAGCGCGGCCAGCCCCATCTTCATGCGGTCCAATCCTACTAAAAAGCCCTTGTAACGTAAATGCAATGCGCCGGGCAGGATAACAGGGGCCTAGGACTTTGTCAATGACGCCAGGCGGTCGGAGACTCTCCTTGCGTCGCAGCTGGCCTTCAGTTGGGACTGGTCCAGATCGTCGGCGATCACGCGCAGCAGGCGGCGCACATCCTCATAGTCCTGGCCGCCGCCGGCCTCGAGCTTCATGGCGATGAGGTCCTCGGGAGTCACGATCGGGATTCTCAAGGCGCCAACGGCCACGCTCTTGGCCCGGTCCAAGGCCGCGATATCGGCGTTGCTGCGGGCGGGCAAAAGGTCCACGGGGAGCCCGCCTGACTTGGGCTGGGCGCGGATGAGGCCGGGCACGGGGTCTCCGGGCTCTCCCTGGCGCCATTCCGCGTCGAAGGCTCGGGACAGCGCCGCGAGAAGAGCCTTGCGGCGGCTTGTCGGGAGCTCGATGAGCACATCGACGTCCTCCGAAGCCCGCACGACTCCCCAGGCGACGACCGCCCAGCCGCCGATGAGAGCGTGGACGACGCCGGTTTCGCGTAGGACGTCTAGAACGGCCTTTAGCTCGACCGGGAGGCCGTCGCTCATGGAGCGGACTTGCGGCTGCGCCGGGAGGCCAGGTAGGAGCGTCCCGCGTCACGCATCCGTAGGGCGAAGGCCGTCATCTCCGTTGCCCGTTTGAGCCGTTGGGCCGGCGTCAGCGAGCGCCACAGAGCCTCCTGGCTCTTCTTCTTTCGCCTGCGCAGCGTCTCCATACCTCGATTGTAACGGCCTCATCCGGTCCTGTCAATCGCCGGCTATCCGCGCGGATAGCATAAAAGAAAAACCCCCCGGGCAAGCCCGAGGGGTTCTTCTTACGAGGTTTTAACTGGGTTAGAACTTGACCGACGTGTCGAAGCTGAACAGCGTGGCCGTGGAGGCTCCGCCCGTTCGGCTGCCGGACGAGAGGTTCATCCCGTTGACGGCGCCGCCCGCCCAGAACTCGCCCGCGGCAACGTTGAACGCCACGTTGTCGGAGTGCTTCCAGGTCAGGTTGACATCGGCTTCCGAGCCGATGTGCTTGTTGCCGGCCGCGGCCGTGGTGCCCAGCTCTTCCTGCTCGCCGAGCGCCGACTGGAAGTAGTAGTCCCAGTAGGCCACGCCCATCGTCAGCTTGCTGAGCGCCGCCGGGGTCGCCTTGAGGCCGGCGCCCCAGATGGTGCGGTCACCCACGCCGCCATTGGAGAAGGTCGACATGTCGCCCGTCATGCCGTCGAGCGAGCTGAAGAACCCGTAGATGCCGCCCGGGCGGTAGTCGGGGTTGATGCCGGCGAACTGATAGTTCTTGTTGTTGTTCGCGCCGCCGCTGGCATCGGCGAACTCGCCCCAGGGCTCGACGGAGGCCACTCCGAGGTCGGCCTTGGCGCCGACGTCGGCCTTAACGGCCCAGCCGTCGTAGTTGGCGGCCGTCGGACCCATGAGAGCGGTCCTGTTCTCGCCGAAGTCCTTGGCGACCTCAGCCTTCAAGTAGGCAGGGCCGGCAGAGACCTTGCCCTTGAGGCCGGCCACGTAGAGGTAATCATTGGCGGAGGGAGCCGCGCCGACGGCGCTAAGATGCGTCTCCTTCTCCCAGACGTAAGCTCCGCCGTTGGCCATGCTGTTGCCCTTGATGGTCAGGTTGAGGCCCTGGACGTCCACCTGCGTGGCGTCGGAGCCGATGTGGGTCGTGCCGCCAAGCGAAGTGCCCAGCGGGCCAGCCATCGTCGGAATGTTGAACTTGCCGGCGAGGCCAGTCAGCCCGATCATGTCATTGGACCAGTCGAACCGGGCCGCGTCGATGGCCGAAACGGCCAAGCCGAAGAGGTTCTGGTAGGGTCCGAAGTAGATGATCATGTCGCCCGGGTTGCCGTAGAACTGGCGGCCCAGGGTGACATCGACGGCTCCAAAGACCTTATCGATCTTGATGTAGGCCTGGTCCAGCAGGATGCTGTCGAGGAGCCCGGTGGTGTTGCCGCCGATCATTTGCTGGCTGTTGCTTCCGGGGCCGGACACGATGCCCGCCGCGCCGTTGTTCTGACCCCAATGGAAGTTGTTGTCCGTCAGGGTCGTCATCGCATGGACGTCATCCAGCAGGTCGAAGCCCGTGTTCAACATCAGCCGGGCTTGGGCGTCGCCGATCTGGTCGTACTTGGACGTGCTGAAGTCCGTGACGTTATTGGCGGACGTGGCCTGCAGGTCGATGCTGCCATCAACCTTCACGTTCTTGAGGACATCGGCGTAAGCCTGGCTATACGGAAGCAGCATCGCCAGGGCCAGTGCCGATCCCAGGAGCTTCTTGTTTTGCACTGTTACCTCCTTACCTGTAAGCCCCGCCGAAGCGGGGGCTTTGCTCATGCCCCGCGCTTGCGGGGCCTACGTGCCTCAGGAGCGCTGCCTCAGTCCCCCTTTTCGGGCCTTCTGAGTCTCCCTATGAGCGGTCCCGATTCTAGAATACGTGACGAAAATATGTCAATCGTTTTCTTGCCGTTTTACTGTGTACCTTTTGTCATCCAGTATCATTGCGTTTCAGGCACAAACAAGAAGCGGATTCCTCGTCGAGGAATCCGCTTCGAAGCCCTAGGGACGTCGGCTGGCTTATTTGTTGCCTTTCTTGGGCGCGGGCGGCGCAAGCTGCGCTTGCGCCCAGGCGGCGAAGGAGGTCTCGGGGTATTGCAGGGCGATCTTCTGCAGGGTCGCCTTGGCTTCGTCGGTCTTTCCTTGGGCCATCAGCACGCGGGCCAGGCAGGCGTGGACCTGCGGGGCCAGGAAGTTGTCGGGATAGGTGTCCAGGAACCGTCGCGCGCTGGCGGCGGAGGCGTCGAGCTGGCCCAGGGCCTCCTGGGTGATGGTGAGGTCGCTGAGCGCGTAGGACAGGAGCTGCTTGGGGCTGCCGTTTTGCAGGAGCTCGGAGTAGCGGGCCGCGGCGTCCTGGTATTTCCCCTCTTGATAAAGCATGTCGCCGGCCAGAAGCAGCCCGAAGCCGGAGGCCGTGGCCCCGGGTTGGGCCTGGACCAGGGCGTCGACTTGCTGCAGCGCGGCCGGGGGATTGCCGGAGAACGCCAGGGCCTGCGCCATGCCCAGGCGGTCCCAAGCCTCGTCCTTATTGGTCTGCCAGCGGTGGAGGGCCAGGCCGCCGAAGAGGAGCAAGGCGATGGAGGCCACGGCGCCGATGCCGGCCGTCTGACGGTTGGCCAGCGCCCATTTCACGCCCTTGGCGAGGGTGTCTTGAAGCTCGTCTTGCTTGACCTGCTGTCTGGCCCAGTGCTTTCCCATGTTTCCTTACCTTAATAAAAGTGCCCCGAGAGGGAATCGAACCCCCATCCTCTCCTTAGGACGGAGTAGCTCTATCCATTGAGCTATCGGGGCTATTGATTGATATTATCAGTATTTTTCCTGATTTGCGAATCCGGCGAAAATCGCTTGGTGTCCATATAGTGTCCATCCCGCCCCAATTCCACGGGCATGCGGAGCCGGAAGCATCCATCATTTTCGCTTGCTCCTTTTCAGAGGGCCTTTGCGAATGAGCCGGCCAGCTTCCTTGGACGACTGCGCAAGGGAAAGATAATTCTCGCGGGTGGCAACCTCCCGGCCGCTTTTCTTTTCCAGTTCGCGGCGGGCGTTTCCGGCCACGGTCCCGCCAGCATTGGCCGCTTGTTTGTTCTCGGGGAAGCCCTGGGCGTCGCGGTTGCGGGCGATCTCGGTCGTGGCGGCTTCGCCCAGCATGGAGAAGATCAACTCCAGATCGGTCATGTGGTCGCGGAGGTTCTCACGCCGCAGGCGCTTGAACTCGGCGTATTGGTTGGGCGTCATGCCGAAGGTCGCCTTGGATATTTCGGCGGTGAGGATGGCGTACTCGCGCGCCTCCCGCACGCCGCGTTTCTTCCATTCGTCGGTCAACTCGTCACGGATGGCAATGGATCGCATCCGCTTCTCGATCCAATCATCGGAGTAGCCTTTGGCCTTGTAGAGCGCCCGTGTTCGCTTGGTGGCAAGCTCGGGGTCCTCGATCTCCTGAATGCGCTCGTAGCCGACCTTGGCAAGCCAGCGCTTGAACGGCTCGGCCTTGGAACTTGGTATGGACTGAATCAGACGAAAAAGCCCTTCGGTATTGGCGCAGTTTAGATTCTGTGCGCCTCCAGCGGTGGAAATAGCAAGGGGGGTGGCAATTTGCCCCCACCCTTTGGCGATCTCAGGGTCGCGGCGGCGCATGTCCTTTATATAGCCCTGAGGATCAATCGAGTCAGTCAGCGCGGCGACGACGTCCGCGATGACAAACCACCATTCGTTGTTATGAATGGTGCGCCGAACCTCCTTGCGCTGAAATAAGGCGATGCGAGTCTCGGACCTTGGCGCTTCGCTCATGGCGTGGTGTCCATATAGTGTCCATCCCGTCCCAATTCCACGGGCATGGCCGAGTCGAAGGCATCGATTTTGGCGGAGAGGTGGCCCTTGGCCAGATGGGCGTAGCGCTGCGTCATTTCCGGCGAGCTGTGGCCCAAAAGCTTTTGCAAGGACGGCAGGTCGCCGGTGCGCATGATGAAGTGCGAGGCGAAGGTGTGGCGCAGGTCGTGAAAGCGGAAATCCCGAATCTCGGCGGCGATCATCGCGTGTTTGAAGTGGACGCGCAGCGTGATCTCGGGGACTCCGAACACAGGCCCTTCTTTCTTGACGCCAAGGGACGCGAGAGTCTCGACCAGCTTCCGGCCCATCGGAAGCTCGCGCGGCTTGCCCGACTTGGATTGTAGGATATAAATCAGCCGCCGCTCAATGTCGACGTTCTCCCACCTCAGCGCGTGGAGCTCGCCGCGGCGCATGCCGGTCAACAGCGCGCAGACGAGCACCGGACGGATGCGGTCGCTGGCGCATCGAGCGTCAGATCGGCCACGATCTGTTTCAGGCGCCGATTTTCTTCTTCAAGCACGCGCAGCCGCCGGACCTCGCTGATCGTTAGGCCGCCGAATTTGTCCTTCCACTTGTAGAACGTCGTTTCGCTGATCGCGTGCTTGCGGCAGAGCTCGGACGTTTTCATCCCGGCTTCCGATTCCTTCAGGACGCCGATGATCTGCTCTTCGGTGTGTCGCTTGGCCATTTCTTGAGTCCTCCGTTCGTGGTTTTATCACTTCGGACTCAACTTTCAAATGGCCCAGTTTTCGGGGGGAAGGTCGCATTCAGCTCGGAAATACTACAATCTCATGAACCAAGCTGAGGAAAAACGATGACAATATATGCTCCATCCGAACGTGAAATGTGGGTACGCACACCGCGTGAGCCAGAAAGTCTGTTGAATGACGATCAGATCAACACGAAATATAGTTCACGAGAATTACGGATCGTCACCGAGACAAATCGCGAACTCCTCCCCAATTTCGTCGAAGCCCTAAAAAGGCCTGACTGGATGGTGACACGCCCTTTTTATCAGCGACGCCAAAGATGGGACCCCGAACGCCAATCGAAACTGATCGAGTCCTTCATCATGAACATTCCGGTCCCCCCCCTGTTCGTATTTGAATCAGACCTTGCGAAGTATGAAGTCATGGATGGACAGCAACGCATCACTGCGATCCGAGATTTTTTTTCCAATTCCCTCATCCTGTCCGGTCTCGAGCAATGGCCGGAACTCAATGGCAGAACGTATCTAAAGCTGCCATCCCAGATCAAGAAAGGGATAGATCGCCGTGCGATATCGTACACAGTTCTCCTCAGAGAATCGGCGGAAACGACTGAAGAGCAAATGCTTCTTCGTCAAATGGTGTTCGAGCGCCTAAACACTGGCGGAGTTGAGTTGTCGCAGCAAGAAGTTCGCAATTGTTTGTATCAAGGTCCTTTCAATGAAATGCTGCTGCGGTTGGCAAAGAACGATCATTTTCGCCGCGCCTGGGGAGTTCCCCAATGCACTACGTCTGAAGACACCTGTAGCGTTCCAGCTTAAACTGGACACTTGCTTACTGACGGTTTAGCGTCGTCCCTCCGCGGTTCTCCGACCTGCGCCGCTCAAGCGTCTTGCGCCTGATGAGCGCCCTGCGCTTCAAGATCTTCTTCAGCCTGCCC
>DAIDHI010000009.1 GCA_027452025.1 Elusimicrobiota bacterium
CGCGTGGAGATCATGTCGGCCGTCTCCGAGAAGCTGCCCGACGCGCCCAAGGTCAAGCCCGAGCACCTGGGCACGCTGCGCACGCTCAAGCAGATCGTGGAATTCCTCTCTCAGGGCGACGACGGCAGCCGGCCCCCCACGGAAATCGCCGCCCCCGCGGGGGGCGGCGATGGCGCGCGGCCTGCGGCGCCGAGCTCCAACGACGGCCTAGTCCTGACGACTCTGCTCGCGATCGTCTCCGACAAGACCGGATACCCCGCCGAGACCCTCAATCCCGACATGGACCTCGAAGCCGACCTCGGCATCGACTCGATCAAGCGCGTGGAGATCATGTCGGCCGTGGCCGAGAAGCTCCCGCAGGCGCCTAAGGTCAAGCCCGAGCATCTGGGAACGCTGCGGACGCTGCGCCAAATTTGCGATTTTCTTTCGACCGGCCCCCAAGGCTCGGCGCCGCAGGCGCCGAGCCCGGTCCAGCCCCCGCGGGGCCGGACCGCGCCGTCTGGGGGCAACTCCGTCGTGACGCGGTTGATCCCGCGCCTGGTCGACGCCCCGCCGCGGCGCGAGGCGCCGCTGCCCCTTTCCGCGCCGGTGCTCGTGGCCGGCACGGGAACGGCGCTGGAGGCCGCGCTGGCCGGGGCGCTGTCGGCGCGCGGGCTCGCGGCCCGGGCCGTCTCGATGGACGAGCCGGCGCAGGACGCCTCGGGCCTGGTGATCGTCGCCCCGGCGGCGCGGTCGGCCGAGGGGCTTTGGAGCGAGGAAGCCGAGGCCTTCGCGCGCCGGGCGCTCTTGCTGGCCCAGCGCTTCGCCGGGCGGCTCTCGCTTTTCGCCACCGTCTCGCGCCTGGACGGCGGCTTTGGGCTCGTCGGCGGGGACTTCGATCCCGCCTACGGCGCGCTGGCCGGCCTTTCCAAGACGGCGGCGCGGGAGTGGCCCGACGCCCGGGTCAAGGCGCTCGACGTCGCGCCCGATTTCGACGATGCCGATGCCGTCGCCGCCGAGCTGTTGTCGCAGGGACCCGTCGAGCTCGGCCTTTGCCGCGGACGGCGAACGGCCGTCGAGCTGGCCGAGGAGCCCGCGCGCCCCGGCGGGCGGCCTTTCGAGGACGGAGACGTCGTGCTCGTCATCGGAGGCGCCCGCGGCGTGACGGCGGACTGCGCGGCCGCGCTGGCCGGCCGCGCCAAGCTGACCCTCGTTGTTTGGGGCCGCACGCCCTGGCCCGTTGCCGAGGAACCGGAGCTGGCCGCCTGCGCGAGCGAGGCGCAACTCAAGCGCGCGCTGGCCGCGCGGGGGCTTGCTCCCAAGGACATCGGCGCGCGCTGCAAGGCGCTGCTTGGCGCGCGTGAGACCTCGCGCGGCGTGGCGCGGCTGGAGGCGCTCGGCGCCGCCGTCGTCTACCGGGCCGTGGACGTGCGCGACTTGGCCGCCGTCCGGCGGGCGGTGCGCGAGGCGCGGGCGCTGGGGCCCGTGCGCGGCCTGGTCCACGGCGCCGGAGTGCTCGCCGACAAGGCCATCGCCGACAAGACGGGCGAGCAGTTCGACGCCGTCTGGCAGACCAAGGTTTCGAGCCTGCGCGCCGTCCTCTCGGGCCTCGAGCTCTCGGACCTCAAGGCCGTCGCGCTGTTTTCCTCGACGACGGCGCGCCTGGGCCGCGCCGGCCAAAGCGACTATGCCATGGCCAACGAGGCGCTTAACAAGGCCGCCCAGGCGCTGTCGCGCCGGCTGCCGGGCGCGCGCGTGGCCGCGATCGGCTGGGGCCCGTGGGACGGCGGCATGGTCGGGGCGGACCTGGCCAAGCTCTTCGCCTCCGAGGGCGTCGCCCTCATCGGCCGCGAGGCCGGCGGCCGCTTCCTGGTTTCGGAGCTCTCCGGCGCGGGCCCGGCGGAGGTGGTCGCCCTGGCCGCGGCGGCCAAGCCCGCCGAGCCGATGACTGCCGCGTTCTCGCGCGAGGTGAGCGTCGCCGCCTGGCCGATGCTCGACTCTCACCGCCTGGCCGGCCGGCCCGTCGTCCCGCTCTCCTTGTGCGCGGAGATGCTGGCCCACGCGGCCTTGCATGCCAACCCCGGCTTGAGGTTCCATGGATTCGATGATCTGCGGGTGCTCAAGGGCGTGCGCCTGGAAGGCGAGGCTCGCGCCGTGACGGCTTGCGCCGCGCGCGCGTCCAAGGACGGCGCCGCGTGGAAGGTGCCGGTCGCCCTGCAAGACGAGGAGGGGCGGCCGCTGGTGTCGGCGACGGCGATTCTGGGCGCGGGCGCGCCCGCTTCCGACGCCGCGAGGCCGGCGCTTGCGGGCGGCGAGGCGCAGGACGCGGCGCGCGCCTACGAGACGGTGCTCTTCCACGGCCCCGCCATGCGCTTTTTGAAGGAGGTTTCCTTGTCGCCGGAGGGGCTCGCCGCCGTCTCGCGGGCCGCCCCGGCTCCGGGACAGTGGCTCTCCTCTCCCTGGCGGGACTCGTGGCTCGCCGACCCCGCCGTCCTCGACGCCGCCTTCCAGGCGATGATCCTGTGGACGTCGCGCTATCTTGGCGCGCCGTCGCTGCCGAGCGCGGTCTCGCGCTTGCGCGTCTTCGGCGCCTTCCCGGCCGGGGAGTGCCGCTTCGACGCCCGCGTCGCGCGCCGCGGCCCGGCCGTCGCCGCCGCCGACGTGGATTTCTCGGCCGAGGACGGGCGGCTGATCGCCCGCCTGGAAGGCCTCGAATGCACCGCCGACCCCGCCCTGGCGCGGGCTTTCGGCAAGACCCCGGAGGTCGCCGCATGAAAAAGCTCGGACTCGCCCTTCTTGCCGCCGTCGCTTTCGCCGCCTGCCGCCACCCGCAGACGCGGCCGGATTACGGCGCCGTGCGCCGCAGAGCCGCCCAATCCCAGCAGGACCTCGGCTCCCAGCAGGCTCCGGCCCCGCGATGAGGCCGGCGGCGCTGCTGGCGGGGCTGATGCTGCTTTGCGCCTGCCACCAGCGGCGCCAGGCCAACAGCGTCTCGCCCGAGGACCTGCGGCGCGTCCGGCATCATGCCCGGAAGGCTTTCGCTCAGGCGCAGCCTTCCCGCGGCGCGCCGGCGCCGCAGCCGGCGCCCGAGTCCAATCCTCTCGTGAAGGTGCTGGGCCGGGACAAGGCCGGATGCACCTGGGTCCAGAGCGACGGCCTCGTCACCGTCGGCGACCAGGACTCGCGCTACCAGGCGCGCGCGGCGGCGATCTCCGAGGCGCGCAAGTCGGCCATGCAGAACTTCCTCGGCGTCGACGTGCAGACGCGCTTTCTCGACTTCCAGGATTCGGGCCTGCGCGGCCAGGACCAGCTGGTCGAAAACATCCTGCGCACGACGCGCCTGGGACGCATCCTCAAGGAGGACGTGGTCTCCGAGGGCTACCAGGACGCCGGCGACTGCAAGGACTGCCGCTACCATGTCGCGCTCAAGACCTGCCTGGCCAAGCCTCCGCCCGGCCAGGACCAGGACTTCCGCGCCGAGCTGTCGTTGTCGCGCACGCATTTCACCGACGGCGACGACGCGCAGATCACGGTCTCCGCCACCGAGGACTGCTACGTCTACCTCTACAACGTCGACATGGACTGGACGACGTCCTTGATCGTGCCCAACGAGGCCGTGCCCGAGGTCCGGCTCAAGGCCGGCCAGGTGTTCACGTATCCCGACGAGCAGCTGCGCAAGAGCGGCATCCGCCTGGTCGCCGAGGTCCCGCAGGGCCAGAGCGTCTCCGCCGAGACGATCCGCTTGATCGCCACCAAGACCCCGCTGCGCCAAGACGAGCAGGACCCCGCCATGGGCGGCTACCTGAGCCTGCTGCGCCGGCTCAACGCCTCCGACGTCGACTGGACCGACGACGCGCAGGCGTTCGTCATCTACAGGCGGTAGAGCCTTGAGGCGCGCCCAGGCCGTCGCCGTCGTCGGCATCGGGGGGGTCTTCCCCGACGCTCCCGATCCCGCGGCGCTCTGGGAAAACGTCCGCGCCGGCCGCTGCGCCGCCAGGAGAGCGCCCGAGGGTCGCTGGCCGCTGCCGCCGCGAGAGGTCCTGGGAGCGCGCGGCGCGCCCGACAAGGTCTACTCGGACAAGGCCTGCTTCGTCGAGGGCTTTTCCTTCGATCCGGCCGGCCTCGACCTCGACGCGGGGCTGCTCTCGCGCCTCGATCCGGTCTTTCACCTGGCCCTGCACGCCGCGCGCGCCGCCTTCGCCGACGGCAAGACCGAGGGACTGGACCGCGCGCGCGCGGGCGTGGCGATCGGCAACATCGTCTTGCCCACCGACGCCGCCGCGGCCCTGACGCGCGAGCTGCTGCTGCCGTCGTTTTTCGAGCGCGCTCTGGGCCGCGCGCTCGAAGGCGGGCTCGGGCGCACCGAGCCGCTCAACCGCCATCCGGCCGGGCTGCCCGCCGCGCTCATCGCCAAGGGCCTGGGGCTCTCCGGCGCGGCCTTCGCCCTCGACGCGGCCTGCGCCTCCTCGCTCTACGCCCTCAAGCTCGCCGTCGACGAGCTGAGGTCCGGACGCGCCGACGCGATGCTCGCGGGAGGGGTGTCGCGGCCGCAGTCGCTCTACACGCAGATGGGCTTTTCCCAGTTGCGCGCGCTCTCCTCGCGCGGCGTGCCCGCGCCCTTCGACGCGGCCGGCGACGGCTTGGTCGTCGGCGAGGGCGCGGGGATGTTCTTGCTCAAGCGTCTCGACGACGCCCTGCGCGCCGGAGACCGCATCTACGGCGTCATCCGGGGCATCGGGCTGTCCAACGACGTCGGGGCAAGCCTGCTGGCGCCCCAGAGCGACGGCCAGCTGCGCGCCATGCGCGCCGCCTACGAGGAGGCCGGCTGGGCGCCCTCGGACGTCGACCACGTCGAGTGCCACGCCACCGGCACGCCCACGGGCGACCCGGTGGAGGCGGCCAGCCTCAAGGCCCTGTGGGGCGACGCCGGCTGGAAGGCCGGCCAGTGCGTCCTGGGCTCGGTCAAGTCCAACGTCGGGCACCTGCTGACCGCGGCGGGCGCGGCGGGTCTGATGAAGACGCTGCTCGCCATCAAGCACGGCGTCCTGCCTCCGACCGCCAATTTCGAGAAGCCCTCGCCCAAGCTCGGCCTGGAAGGCGGCCCCTTCCGGGTGCTTTCCGGGGCCGAGGACTGGCCCAGGCGCCACCGCGCTCCGCGGCGCGCCGCCGTCAGCGCCTTCGGCTTCGGCGGCATCAACGCCC